>NZ_JBAEAP010000195.1:0-9722 GCF_056205495.1 Psychrobacillus sp.
AATAGCAATGCAATGTCAAAGGCTAGCTTTAACGATGGATTGTACTTGTTCTTCTCAAGCGAAATGATTGTTTGCCGGCTCACTCCCAATAAGTCCGCAACTTCTTTTTGGGAAAGACCCTTTTCAGCTCTTAATACTAAAATTCTATTGGTTATATGTCTCTTACCTTCCATGTTCTATCACCTCATACAAATTGTAATATATTTTTTACTTAAAGTAAACTATTTTTTACATTTTGTTAGAATTATATTACATATTCCACTATTCAGAAAAGAAATGTATGATTAATGTAAAAAATAGTGGAGGTCGTTACATGTCGTCAGTAGCTCTATTAAGAGGGATCAACTTAGGAAAGCTCAATAAAGTAGACATGAAATCGTTAAAGCTTCTTTTTGAAGAGTTAGGCTTCCAAAATGTGCGTACGTATATTCAAACCGGAAATGTTATTTTTGATGGTGGAGGTTGCAGCGAGGAAAAACTGGAAGAAGCATTAAGGAATGCCTATGGATTCGAAATACCTGTTGTAGTGAGGCCGAAGGCAGAATTAGAAGAAATACATAACGACCCACTTTTCTTGAATGACCTAACCTTTGTCATGTTTCTAAAAAAGAACGTTACAAGAGAGCAGCTTGCTTTACTAAAAGGAATTGTAGAGGATGATTTTATTGTCCTACATAATCGAAACTTGATCATCCACCATACTAAAAACTATCATCAAACTAAATATACAAATACCTTTTTTGAAAAGAAGCTTCAAATGGTCTCCACAGCTAGAAATAAAAATACCGTAAATAAAATATTGGAGCGAATGTAACCTTTTTAACATAAGTATTACTTATTCCTTTTCATGATTTTTATTAATTTTTATTATCAAACAATTCACATTATAATTAAGTTAATTCATAAGGGGGTATGGACCATGTCATTTACATTTAAAAGAATTGATCACATTCAATTAGCTGCTCCAAAGGGCTGTGAGGAAGAGGCACGCAGCTTCTTTACGGGAATATTGGGATTAAAAGAAATAGAAAAACCACCTCTTCTAAAAAAGAAGGGTGGCGTATGGTTCGAGCTTGGAAGCTATCAAATTCATATCGGGGTTGAAGAGCCTTTCTCTCCAGCCAAGAAGGCACACCCAGCTTTTGAGGTTGAAAACCTTGAAGCTCTAAAAATGCATTTAACCGAACAACATGTAGGCTTTAAAGTAGATACAGAACTACCAGGGGCTAATCGCATATACATCCAAGATCCATTTGGTAATCGTATCGAGATATTAGAATGGATTTAAGAAAAGGTTAATCTAAATTGTAAAAAGGCGCCTGTGAGAATCAATCCCACAGGCGCTTTTTGTTTAATTATCTTGTACTTCGTTACGTTTTTTCTTAAATAGCTTAGATAGAACCTCATAAACGATTGGAACAATGATTAATGTTAGTAGCGTAGAACTTGCTAGACCACCAATAACCGTGATACCTAATCCTTTAGAAATTAAACCGCCGCCGCCTGATCCTACTGCTAATGGTGCGAGTGCCCCAATGGTTGCAATAGCAGTCATCAGAATAGGACGTAAGCGAGTTGCACCAGCTTCAAGGATCGCTTCACGCATATTCATACCTTCGCGCTCCATATGAATGATTCGGTCAACCAATACAATGGCATTCGTGACAACGATACCAATCAACATGAGAAGCCCCATCATAACAGATACGGAAATTGTTTCGTTTGCAATCCATAGACCTGCAAATGAACCAATTACTGCAAATGGTAATGAGAATAGGATAGCTAATGGTGCTATACCTTCACCAAATGTTACTACTAATATAAAGTAAACAATCGCAATTGCTGCAAGCATTGCTACTCCAAGCTGAGTGAATGTTTCATTCATATCTGCAGTTACACCGGCAACGCCAACTGTAACGCCTTTAGGTAAATCTAATTTTTCAATCGCTTTATCTACATCTGCAGATGCTTTTGAAATATCATCATCTTGAATTGTAGCGGATACAGAAGCATAGTATTCACCCTTACTACGAGCAAGTGTATTTAGAGCGTAACCTTCTTCTACGGTTACTATTTCAGACAACGGTATTGTTGTTCCCATTGCTGTTGGTACTTCTTTAGCTAAAATATCATCAATCGATTTAGGTGTTTCTGTTTGTTCTTGTTGTACAATAACCTCTATATCATTTCCATCTTTTTCAACTGTAGTTAATACTTCCTCAGTAGCAGAAGGACTCAACATCCCAACGATTTGACCAGTTGTTAAACCGTACTGCAATAATTCATCTTGAGCTACTTGGAATGTATATTCTACATAGCTGTCTTCAGCACTTGAAGAAACATCTTCTAATCCTTTTGTTTCTCCCATAACTTCTTCAACCATTGCTACAGCCTCGTTCAGCTTATCTAAATCTTCACTATAGAATGTATAGCTAATTTCATTTGTCGACATCGACATACTTGAGAAGTTTTGGCTCTTCCATTCGCCAGTTTGACCAATGTTGAACACATATTCCTCGATTTCCTCACGAGCACCTGGGAAGTCTTCCATATCCTCATCAAAGATCAAGTACATTAATGCGCCGCCTGAACCTCCGCCCATCATTGCAGTCATGTCATTTGCGCCGTCACCGTTGATAGATACTTGAGTGATATCAATATCCTTACGTTTAAGCATCTCTTCTTCAACTTCAGTAACGTTTGCCAATGTGTCTTCTTTTAGCTCACCAGCTTTTGGAGTGTAAGTCAAATACATTACTTTTTCTTCTTCACTACCCAAGAAACTGAAACCGATTAACGGTGTAAGCATCAAGCTTCCTACTAGCAATGCGATTGATACAAGGGAAGTAATAATTTTGTGGTTTAATGTCCACTCTAGAATTTTTTTATAGCTACCAGCTAACTTACCTTGCTCTTTATGATTACTTTCTGTTTTTTCAGCGTACAATTTTTTCTTAAATAAGAAGTGTGACATTGCAGGTACAATTGTAATTGCTACCAACAGAGATGCACCAAGAGCAAATGTCATTGTTAATGCGAATGGCATGAACAATTCTCCAACCATACCACCTACAAAGATTAATGGAGCAAATACTGCTACCGTTACCAATGTAGAAGAAAGGATTGGTTTGAACATCTCAATAGTTGCTTCACGAACAAGGGCACGGCCTGTTAATGGTTCCCCTTTTAAGTGAAGGCGTCTATAAATGTTCTCTACAACAACAATCGAGTCATCAATTACACGTCCAATTGCTACGGTAACGGCTCCAAGTGTCATAATATTTAACGTAATATCTAACCAATTTAATAGTAGTAATGCCATAAATATAGAAACTGGTATAGAAACAATAGAAATAATTGTAGATTTAAAATCACGTAAGAACAATAGAATAATCAACACTGCGATTAATCCACCAAACAATGCTTTCTCTACCATTGTGAATACTGAATCTTCAATAGGAGCACCTTGGTCTAAAGAAACGTCAATAACTAAACCATCAATGTTCTTTTCTTCGTCTGCAATTAAATCTTTCACTGCATTTACTACTGTTACAGTGTTAGCATCTGGATTTTTTACAATTTGGATTGCAATTGCATCTTTCCCATTTGTACGGGAAACCGATTCTACTTTACCAACCACTTCAATAGAAGCAATGTCTCCAAGTTTTACAAAAGGAGATGGGTTTGTAGCAGAAGGTGTAACAGGGATAAGCATTTCTTTCAGTTCGTCGGCTGTCATGAACTTACCGTCAACCGCTACTGCCTGCTCGCCTTCTTCAAATTCAAACAATCCTAAGGATACTGCCATATCACTTGCTTGAATCATTTGTTTCACTGTATCTTGAGTTACATCTAGTTCAGCCATTTTTGCTTCGTCATATGTAAGCTCTACTTCTTCAATATGTTGGCCTGTTATAGTAGCTGAACCAACACCATCTATTTTCTCAATTTTCGGTAGTAAAATTTCTTCTACTGTCGATGTTAGTTCTACGATATCTTCTTCTGTACTACTTACACTTAGGGCTGCTACTGGCATCATGTTCATGCTTATTGCCGTTATAGTCGGCTCCATTGCTCCTTCAGGTAAGGAGATGGTATCTAAAGCAGACTCCAATGCGCGTTTTGCTTCATCCATGTCTGTGCCATATTCGTACTCTACTTGAATATTAGACATATTCGAATAGGAATTGGAATATACAGATTTTACATCCTCTAATCCTTCTAACGCTTTCTCAAAAGGCATCGAAATATCTTCCATAACTTTTTCAGGAGTCGCACCTGGATAAACATCCATCACCATTAAGAATGGAATCGAAATATCTGGAATGGTCTCCATTTTCATTCTTGTACCTGAATAAATACCGGAAACAGTAATGATAATAGTTAATAACCATACCGCTAACTTATTTTTCAGTACAAAATTTACTAAACCTTTCACACTTGCACCTACCCTCATTTGACTTATCAAACTCATTTATTTATAATAATGACTAATTGGTCATTTGTCAACAATAACCATTGGGAGCGATAAGACATGGTAAAGAAACAATTAATAATGGATAAAGCATTAGAACTTTTTGCAAAACAAGGTTTTGAGGCTACCTCTGTCCAACAAATCACTGACCATTGCGGTATTTCTAAAGGTGCTTTCTACCTTTCCTATAAATCCAAAGATGAGCTTATTACTTCTTTAGTAGATTGCTTTATGAAGGAAATCATTTCAGAGATTGACTACTCGGTCAAAGAATGTGCACATTCTGATGAAATGCTATATACCTTTTTCTACACAGCTAACAGAGCATTTCAAGAAAACTCTACTTTTGCTAAAATCTTCTTCAAAGAACAGACACTTACGGTCAACGATGATCTATTAAAAAAGCTAACTTATTATGACAATCTCTTAAATGAAATTATTCTATATATGATAGACAAGTTAGACTTAACTTATAAAGAAACAAAATATGACTTACTTATTTGCATAAAAGGTTTTATGAAAATCTATATCGACCTCTATCTATTCTTTGAATTACCAATCGATATCGACACGCTAACCAAGTCACTAGTAGAAAAAACTAAAATATTGGCAAAGCATTCAACAATCCCTTTAATCTCAACAGATAGTGCTCAAATCATGCAAAAGGTTATAAAAGAAAACACAGATAAAGACAAGCAAATACTGGAGTTAATTAGTCAAATTCTATTAGAAATAGAAGAGCCAATCGAAAAGGAAACGCTTCAAATTCTAAAAAATCATCTCCTAACCGAAACACCGAGTCTAGCACTTATAAAAGGTCTTTTAGAAAATATTAAAAACCACCCTCAATGCAAGTGGGTTTCCTACTTAATTAGAGAACAGTATAAGCTTTAAAGAAAAGCGTCTAACCAGTTGTGTGACTGATTAGACGCTTTTTATGTGATTGATTTATATTTTTAAAGTTTTTTCAGCATATTTTCTTCCATCTAAATTTGCCTCACTTCACACAAAAAATGTACGAAGATTGACTAATCCCAACAATTAAAAATAACCTCTCCATTATTATTCGGACGCCAATACTTCACATTTTTTAATTCATCCTCTGATAAATCATGAGCGTTAGGATTAAACGGATCATTTAAAAAAGCTGTTTCTAAAACTGTATAATATGGAATCAGCTCTGTGGATAAATTATCATACTCTATAAATTGTAGCTGGATTTCATTTTCATATAATACAATGGCTGCATATGGAAAATACTGATGCAGTAGAATCGACACCACTTTTTTATTTACCTCAATATCTATACGAAAATAATTCAATGGATAGCTCGGTGAAAAAAAACCAATTATTTTACCATTAGTCTTTCTAGCAATTTCGTATCCTAACTTTTTAAATAGGTCTCCATCCATCTCATTCATTTCAATCGCACTATTTGCTAAGCCTGTAATATTCATTGGGAGTCGCATTTACTTCACACCTCATATATGCATTTACTTTCTAACTTCATAATGTAGCTCTACAAACTGGTTGAAGGTTCTAGTTCCTTTCAATATAAGGTCTAACTGATAATCTCCTTTATTGAATAACGGAATTCCTTTTCCGATGATAGTTGGCGCTACTGTTAAAATAATTTCATTTACTAGCTTTTCTTTTAAAAATGATTGTAATAGTTCGCCTCCGCCTACAAGCCATATGTTACTTCCTTCTTGACTCTTCAGTTCGTTGGTTAAACCCACGACGTTTTTATTAGTAAATTTAACATCTTCGGTATCTTCCATAGTGGATCTTGTAAATACGTAACATTCTTTATTTTTATATGGGAATTCTCCTGATTCATGTTTTATTATCCAGTCATATGTTTTCTTACCCATTAAAACGGTATCTACCGTCTCATAAAACTCTGATATTCCATTATCACCCTCGCCCTCTACATTAAATAGCCAATCTAATGAATCATCTTCCGTAGCTATATATCCGTCTAAGCTAGCCGCAATATATAATACTAAATCTCGTTTATTGTTCATCTTATCCCCCCTAAAATTAATTGACTTCATTACTTTCTATCATAACAATATTAATCCTTTAACATACAAACTGACTTAGGTTAATGGAATATCCTCAAATTTTAATTGATATAATAAAATACCATGAACACTTGGTCCATGGTATTTACCTAAGATTTTAAGCTATTAACTTACATTACTCTAACAGGTTGGTATTTCTTCTATATTATAGATCATCAAAACCATTGTCGATAGCATTTACCTTTACATACTGGCGAGATTTTTGTTCGAAGAAGTGTGATTTAGTGCCGTCTATGTTATCTGCGTAAGCTCGAATCCATTTCATTGGATTTTCTACGCATTCTGGGTAGATTTCATTTAATCCGATTAGACGCAGCATTTTATTGGCACGGTATTTAATATAACCTTGCATATCTTCTAAATCGATACCATCGATATCATGTAGTACATAATTGGACCATTCTATTTCTAGTTGGACAGACTCTTTAAATTGCTCATAGACCCACCCTATAAATACCTCATTGTTTAAGTCAGGGTTTTCAGCTAATGTTGCTCTGAATAGCTCCGATATAAACCTGCCGTGCTCTAGCTCATCTCGGTTGATGTAGCTAATCATCGTAGAAGTACCTACCATTTTGTTATAACGAGCAAGATTATAAAAGAAGGCAAAGCCAGAATAGAAAAATAGTCCTTCTAATAATGTTGTATAAGTTAGCGTCTTTAATATGTTTTCCGTCGTTGGGTTCTCTACAAATTCATTGTAGTACTTGGCAATGTTTTGATTGCGCTTAATTAGCACTTCATCGGTTCTGCCAAAATCAAATGCCTTGTTTTGCTTATCCAGCGATACAATGGATGATAAAACATAAGAATAGCTTTCATTATGTACGGCTTCTTGCTGTGCAATGACCGCCATAATGGATTGTACCGATGGGTCTGTTGCATATAGGGAAAGCAATAAAGCTGTACGCGTTTGAGGTGCATCTAATGTCGCTAGCAGGCCAATGATTTTTAAGTACGCATCCTGCTCCGAATCACTCAAGCTACCAAATTGCTTTATGTCATTAGACATATTAACTTCATCCGCTTGCCAGTAATTCCCGAGTAGCCGCTTATACATCTTATGCCAATGTGGATACGCAATATCATTCCAATTCAGTATACCGCTTGATTGCCCATTAAATATTCCTGTTGATTTGTTTGGATTTCTTGGTTCTAATGTTTTTGCCTTTTGCATGATTTAAAACTCCCTCTAGCCATTTAGTGACAATTTCCTCTTGGCTTCCTCTTGGTGACTGTTCAATTTTTAAGCCTTGGAATGGACTGCTACAATAGCAAACTAATTTGTCCACCGCTGCGCAAAATAGCTCGTCTCCTCCAAATTGGGTATCACCAGATCCGAATATATAACTGTTTTCTGGTCGATATCCCATTTCTCTTAAAAATTCCTTCATTTCATCTGGAATACTTCCCTGGTCCCAAGTAAAAGTCCCTAGAAATACTAGGTCATATAGTTGTAAATCTGGTAGGACTCCGATACCGATACAATATATCTCTACCTGATACTCGGAATTCTCCAGCTGATTTTGTAAAAGCTCTGCTATTTCTTCTGTATTTCCACTGTAGCTCACATAACATATAATTGCCTTCATCAACTCGAACAGGACTCACATTCGATAAGTTCTATCGAGGTGGAACGTACGTAATAAGTCGTTTTTAGCCCACTTTTCCAAGCTTCTAAATGTAACGAAAGTAATTCCTTTGCCTTTATCGTGTTTTGTACATATAAATTTAAGGAGACCCCCTGGTCAATATGTCGCTGGCGTGCAGCGTTTTGCTTCACCGTCCAATGCTGATCAATGAAATAAGCAGATTTGTAATACCATGTAGTCTCCGAGTTTAGGTCTGGCACCGTAACTGGGATTTTATAATCCTTTTTCTCCTCTGCATAAGACTTCTGGAAGATTGGATCTATACTCGCTGTACTACCCGCTAGAATAGAAGTGGATGAGTTAGGAGCGATAGCCATTAAATAACCATTTCGTATTCCCACCTCTGCAACCTCTCTGCGGAGCTCATTCCATTCGTCTCCTTCATACTGACGCTTTTCAAAATAAGCACCGGTTTGCCATTCTGAACCTTCGAATAAAGGATAAGCACCCTTTTCCTTAGCAAGACTTGCGGATGCCTGAATAGTTAAAAAGGCAATTTTTTCATATAGTTTATCCGCAAGTTCAACCGCTTCCTCTGACTCCCAACGAATCTGCTTAAGTGCGAGTAAATGATGCCATCCGAATGTTCCAAGGCCAATACCTCGATACCTTGCATTTGTGCGCTCTGCCTGTGGTACAGGTATCATATTTAAATCGATGACATTATCTAGCATGCGTACTTGAATATTTATCAGTCTTTCTAATACATTTGCTGGTACTGCCTTCCCCAAGTTAATAGAGGATAAGTTACAAACAACAAAGTCCCCAGGTTTTCTACGAGTGACAATGACATCATCCTCTAACTGGATCGATTCAAACGTTGTTGCGCTCTGATTTTGAAAAATTTCTGTACAGAGGTTACTACTATAGACCATTCCCTCATGCTTATTTGGGTTGCTACGATTTACTTCATCTCGGTAAAACATATATGGTACCCCTGTCTCTAACTGAGAACGCATAATTCTTTTCATCAAGTCGATTGCTTGTACAGTTTCTCGCGATAGGCGTTGGTCATTCACACATTCCTCGTATTTTTCCCGGAATGATCCTTCTCCTCTTTTTTCATCATAGAAATCCTCCAAAGAATAACCCATTACCTGACGAACCTCATGCGGATCAAACAAATGCCATTCCTCTCTTGCATCAACCCTCTCCATGAATAAATCCGGCAAGCATATACCTGTGAAAATATCATGCGCTCGAAGGCGATCATCTCCATTGTTCAGGCGTAGATCTAAAAACGTAAAAATGTCCTTATGCCAAGCATCCAAATAAACAGCTACGGCCCCTTGTCGTTGTCCAAGCTGATCGACGCTGACTGCCGTATTATTCAACTGTTTAATCCAAGGTAGAACTCCACTAGATGCTCCCACGAATCCTCGTATAGAAGAGCCACGGCTACGCACCTTCCCCATGTATACACCGATACCCCCTCCAAATTTAGATAGCGTGGCTACGTCTGTATTACTGTCGTAAATACCTTGCAGACTATCATCCACAGTGTCAATA
>NZ_JBAEAP010000196.1:0-4632 GCF_056205495.1 Psychrobacillus sp.
AAAAATATTCGAACAAATTTAACCTTTGATGAAATGGTATCTATCCAATCCAATTACCGAGGAGCTGTTGGAAATGTGAATCAGCTCTATATCCAAAAAGGACAAGGTAAAATGATTAATGGCGTTTGGTACTATTTGATGGATGCTAACGAACTTAACACTATTAAGACAACATTGAAAAATGAGCTTGCGATGAAATAAGAAAAAGGGCTGCCAGGTTATGCTGGCAGCCTTTTTGTGTGATATTAATTCCCCATTGCCTGACTTAAAATTCCGTCACGGCGGGCTTTTTTCTTCGCTTCATACTCTTTTTTCATTGCTTTAGCCTGTGATTGATCATGCCCATTTGCTGCAAGGTCTTTTTCAACAGCTTTTAACACGGCGTTAAATACTTTATCTGTATTTCCCTCTAAGTCCTTGGCAGCCGCCATATATTTATTGTAGAAGTAACCGTAGTCAATACTTTCCCCATTAGCCTTTTTCGTACTATACTCCGTTTTAGCTCGTCCTACTAATGCATTGATCTTGGTGTCAGCTTGTCCTTCTAAACCTTCCATTGCTGGACGATATTTCTCCATGATTGTATCTACTGACTCACTTTGTAAGGTAGAATCCGTGCCACTCCCACTTGGCTTTGGAGAGCTTGCATTTCCAGAGCTTGCTGTATTCCCAGGACTCTGAGAGGGTGTCGATGCATTATTAAAATTGGAAGCTGAACTTGTAGGACCGGAGACTGCTTGTGTATTACCATCTGAGGTCCCTGTAGCTCCACTTGGCTCTGTTCCCTCAGTAGTTTCTTGTATAACTTCTCCATTTTCATCCATTAAGATCGTGATACCACCTGGTAGTTCCACCTTGTATGGCTCCTTCTCTACGATCTCTTTCACTTCCTCGTCTGCTACGTCATATTCTTTAAATTTAAACATATACAATAAGTAACTACCACCGGCGATAATTACGGCAAGAG
Source organism: Psychrobacillus sp. (assembly GCF_056205495.1). Taxonomy (NCBI): domain Bacteria; kingdom Bacillati; phylum Bacillota; class Bacilli; order Caryophanales; family Bacillaceae; genus Psychrobacillus; species Psychrobacillus sp. The sequence goes on from NZ_JBAEAP010000196.1 coordinate 968, forward strand.
CTATTAAAGAAAATATTTTAAGCTTTTTCATAAATAATCTCCCTTCCTAGTAAAAAGTAAAACTAGTTTAACACGGATTTTAGTTATATAGTGTCGTTTATAGTAAAAATATGTATAAAAGCCCATCCTTTATACAAGTAATGGGCTTTTGTATTTAAATAACTTATTTAAAAGTTACAGAGAAAGTAACGTTAATTGCAGATCCGTTGTTCACAGTCACAGGAAGAGAATATGTTTTACCTTTTAATTCATCTGCAGATTTAATATCTGTAGGAATTTGTTTTTTCAGGTAATCAATACCTTCTGATGAAAGTGGATTTAGACCATTCACATGTGTTACGCCCACTTGAGTAACAAGCTGTGCAAAAAGACCTTTGCCTAAATAGTTATTAATCGCTTCAGGCTTTACATCTTCTTTAATAGTTACTGTGTAAGCATTTGCTCCAGTTTTCTCCACTGTTGCAATATCAGATTGAGTTGCATTTAAAGTGGCAATAATAGACGCAACTTTTGTATCTAAAATTTGTTGCTGTTGAGCTGGAGTTGTTGTATCTCCTCCCCCATCAGCTGGTGGATTGCCAGGGTTAGTGATTGGTGGCGTTGGAGCTGGTGTAACTGTGCCGTTTACAGCTTTTCTAGTCTTCTCTACTTCTACCATAAGCGCAGCTACGAATTTATCAGTAGATGGGCTTGGCAAACGATGTAAAATTGCTTCGATTTCTGCAAGAGAAGCTTTAGCTTCTGTCAATTTATTAGTAGCTAAGAAATCATTAATTTTTACTAGTTCCATGTAGATTGTTACAGGAACCATTAACTCATCACGTTTTGCATCTGCAGGTTTTTTATACTGCTCTAACAATAGATCGCGAGCTGCTTTACCAGAGAAACGGTATAGAATTGCAGTTCTGCCTTTTAGCTGATAAGAAAGCTTATGGTACGCTTTTTCTACTGCCGCGAAGTCATTTCTTGCTTGCGCTTCGTTTAATTCATTCATGATTGGCACCAAGTATTTCGTTGCATAGTTATGTGCATCAATATATGGCACTAATCCTCCAGAAATTTTTTCATTGTAAAGGGAATCGATTTCACCCAGCTTTGCATTCTTTTGAGCTGTTGAAAGTCCAGAAGCTCCTTGAATGGATTTTCTAGCGTTTTGGTAGTTTTTCTTTGCACTATTTAGCGCAGGGTATAGTGCACTACTCGGTGCAAGCTTGCGTTCTAAAGAAGGATAAACGTAGTGTGTTGTTGCCTTGTTCAACTCTGTTTTCACTTTATTTACTGTTTGGTCAACCGAGGTTGCCCCCAGTGCAGCAGGTGCAAAAGATAATACCGATGTAGTTAATAATGCTGCTGCTACTGATTTTTTCACGAAATTTTTACTCATAAAACTCCTCCTTTTAATTTTGGGTAATTATGAAAAAATTACCTTCTACTCACGTTTCCATAATACCCTTAATTTTTAAACTATTCAACTTATAACATAATAATATATTACAAAAATACTTATAAAATTACATATTATGTGATTTTTATTATCGTTTTATAGAAAAATGGGGAACTTTGGGGAAATTTATAGTTTTTTAGCTAATTATATTAAGTTATTACGACTTGCTTGAAAAAAGAGGATCGCTATTAAGATTGAACTTACTACTACTTCATTATATGTATATATTAAAAGTGAATTTTTACCATTTTAGGTTACATTATGTAATCGCTTTGTAGTAATATTAGAGGTAATACATTATAGGAGGAACCCCACTTTTGAAAAAACTCACCATGATCATCACCTTGTTTATTTTGCTGTTATCTACTTTCACTACTGCCTCTGCGGCTGCATTGTTCAAGGATGTGGATGACTCCCATCCAGACAAAGCCGCCTACGATTTTCTAGCTACAAAGGGTCTTATTGTCACTAACGCCACTAGTAATTTTGGAGTCACCAAGGAAATAACTCGATTAGAGGCTGCCGAGCTACTTGTCGAAGCATTAGACATCGATACGTCAAAGCAATTTGATGTACTCATATCAGATTTTGATCGAGATCACCCAAGCTACCCAATAGTTGCCGCTTTAGTTGAAAGAGGGATAATGAGTCTCGATGGAGATCATGCGTTTAATAGAGATCAGCCATTTTCTCGTGGCGAGGCTGCAGTCTTTTTAGTTCAAGGTTTTAGTTTGACTGGAACGGTTCCGAACACGTTCCAGGATGTGCTACCAGAATATTGGGTTTCAGAAGCTATAAAGACGCTACAATCCCATCATATTATTAGCTCAACAGCCGACAATACGTTTAGACCTCTCGAAAATGTGACAAAAGGAGATTTCGTCGTTTGGTTAGCTCGCAGCATGGAACCAAATTTACGTAAGGTAATTGCTCCACCAGCCCAACCTGTCCCTCCTGCAAAATCATGCGAGAAGCCTAGCAACAAGAAAGTAGTAAAGGTAAACGTACAGGTCACATCCCTTTGGAAGACACCAAACTCCTATCGATCTGTAGATAGAACTTCTATATCGGCTCCGGTAGATATTCACAAGTGGACGCAAAATATGAGTATTAAAGAAAAATGGTGGTTAGTTAATAGAGTCGACACCCAGGCACTGTTTGGTGACGAGGTTACGATTTTAAAGACAAGTGGTAGCTGGGTCAAAATTGCGATTAAGGACCAATATGTTCCTCATCAAAAGGAAGGCTACCCAGGCTGGGTTCCGAAATCACATATTTATGAAACTACAAAGGACTATTCCGATTGTGTCATTGCCGTTGTAAATGCAAAAAGCACAACACTCTATAGCGATACGGCTAAAAAGAATAAATACATTAGCATCAGCTACTCTACTATCCTTCCAGTAATCAAGGAGGAAGGCGATTGGCTGCATGTGCAGACTCCACAAAACGGCGTGAAGTATATGCAAAAGAAAGACGCAAAGGTATTCAAAAACTACAAGTCTATTCCTAAGCCGACTCAAAAGGATATCATTAATAGCGCTAAAATGTTCCTAAACCTCCCATACTTATGGGCTGGGACGTCCTCTTACGGCTATGATTGCTCTGGTATCATCTATTCTGTATATAAAAATCATGGAATCATCATACCAAGGGATTCATTTGTTCAAGCAACAAAAGGGACGGCTGTAAAGAAAGCCAACCTCCAGCCGGGAGATCTAGTATTCTTCGCTGGAAACCGGGGTAAAGGAAAGGTATATCACGTAGGGCTTTACGTTGGTGAGGGTAAAATGCTGCATGCACCGAGCTCTTCCTCTAAAGTAAGAATCGAGTCGATGAATGCTGGGACTTTTAAGACGAATTATGCAGGTGCTCGGAGATATTTGGATTGACAGATTGGACGATCGGGGTGAATTCATGTCTACACATGATCAATTAAGTGTATTTATTAGTTTAATTCTTAGGCATAAGCCAGAAACAATAGGTATTACATTAGATGAATTTGGTTATGCGAATGTGGAGGAATTACTTGAGGGTATAAATAACAGCGGTAAGCTGATTGATTTTCATATATTACAAGAGATTGTAAGGACCGATAAGAAAATGAGATATAGCTTGGATGAAACCTCCACATTAATCCGAGCTAATCAAGGTCATTCTATTTCTGTGAAGGTTCCTATGAAAGAAGTTGTGCCACCAGAGTTTTTATATCATGGCACTT
>NZ_JBAEAP010000197.1:0-1501 GCF_056205495.1 Psychrobacillus sp.
AGCTAAAAACATACCTCTTCGGGAACTTTATATCCGAAAGACTGTGCGTCCGCATTAATTATTGTCTATGCCGGTACTTAGCTTCACCTTTTCAAAGACTACGTGCATTTATGCATTTTTAATGTTCAGTGCTTGAACGAACTTTTCCGTAATATGCTGTGGTCTTGTAATGGCTGATCCAACAACTACTGTGTGTGCCCCTTTTTCTAAAAGGATACTTACTTCTTCAGGGTTATTCACCCTACCCTCTGCTATTACTGGTTGACTCGTTAACCTAGAAAGCTCCTCTACCAATTCTATATCGGGACCGCTGTTACTACTTCTAGTATATGATGTGTACCCTGACAGGGTAGTTGAGACACAATCTGCACCATATTCTAAAGCCTTCAAGCCCTCCTCGACGGTAGAGATATCTGCTAGCACTAATCTGCCATGTTGTTTAATATACGTAATCAGGTCAGGAAGGTTTTCTTCGTTGGGACGCCTTCTAGATGTTGCATCTAGTGCAATCATAACCACACCTGTATCTAGTAGCTCATCTACTTCCTTTCTAGTAGGTGTGATATAAACCTCACTATCCTCGTAGTCTCGCTTTACAAGACCAATTATCGGTAAGCTTGTCACTTGCTCTATTGCCTTAATATCGTCACTTCCATTTGCCCTTATTCCAGAGGCACCACCTTGTTCTGCTGCTACTGCCATCTTAGCCATTATGTTTGAGCCATGTAAGGGTTCATCCTCTAGAGCCTGACACGAAACAATCAATTTACCTTTAACCTTACTAAAGAAGTCCGACTTTCTCATCTAATCACCACTGTTTGTACTAATCTATAAGATTATTATTTTTGTTCAATACCGTCACACCGTTCACCACACAGATTTATTCCGTAATTCCATGTAACTTTTCATATTTTGTTTCAATCTTAGCCTTTACAATTTTGTTCATGCAGGTTATCCATAAAAAGATTACTCCACCTGACAAAAATAGTAACGAAATTGGATAGATAATAGTTATAAAAGTTACCGTCAATACACCTAAAAGGTTAATGAAAGTCCAGTGTGGATAAGAAAACCCTGTAAAGAATGCTGTCTTAAGCGTATCTTTCATACTTAATTCGGATTCTAGTATCATTGGGAAGATATAAAAACTGATTACTAATAAAAAGACTAAGAAAATAGAAAAGGTAACTATTAAAGAACTCCAAATTATATTACTTTCAAAAGAAAGAAATAATCTAAGATCTATAATAAGGATATAAAAGATTAACCCTAGCAAATAGCCCATTGATTGTGACTTCCAATAATTTTTTTTAAAGGATGTTTTAAACGTCCCCCAAACAGATATATCTGTATTTCCTTTTGTCCATTCATTTGTTACTACAAAAGCTGCTCTTGTAGCCGGAAACATACTAAATATAAAAACTCCAGCTATGCATGAGAATAGCCATAACAGATTGAGCTTAACAATTCGTATAAACCAATCAAATCCAGCGTAGATACC
>NZ_JBAEAP010000198.1:0-2258 GCF_056205495.1 Psychrobacillus sp.
TCCCTCCTCGTTCATTAATCGTCGGCTCACCTGGAAAGGTTGTACGAGAGCTTAATGATAAGGATCTTGAGCTTATACAACTATCAATTGATAATTATGTACAAAAAGGGTATGATTACCGAGAAATTTTTGAAGACACTCTGTCAGTTAAAACTGCAGATTAGTCTAAGAACTTCAAAGCCACAAAGAGCTTGGTGATACTGTTCCCAGCTCTTTTTTTATTTGTATTATAAAATATTGGTCTATATTTATCAGTGAAAGAATTTTCATTTTAAAATGTATATGCTGTTCTCAAAAAATTATCTCCATTTTTTATAGACACCCGCACTTGAAAATGAAAAATTTATTGTAAACTAAAAAGACACCATTTGGCATGGTGTCCCCATCATATTATATTCCATCAAAAAGATTCCCTATCGCTCTACCAATACCTCGAAGTATCCAAAAAACAAAACGAACTGGCAATATAATAATATCAGCTAAAGTGAAAAAAAAGTCAAAATAACTCCACTTTGATACTTGGATATTATTCTTTTTTCTTTTAATTCTTAGCTCTCTTTTACGCTTCCACCACTCAATCATCTAAGTAAACCTCCATTTTGTATTCATATACTTACGAATAACTAACAAAGAAGTTCCTACTATCTATTTATTTATTTATTAATTTATTAGGAATAACACTACTCCTAGAGTTCCTTTAATAGAGGGTGGTAATTAACATCATATTTTTCATCTCTTCTTTTCAAATCATTATCCTCTTGGAAAACACCTTCAAAAAATTCACTAGCTAATGGTGCAAGTAATTTATAATATTGCTCGAACAAAAGTGCAGCATGATTTCCGCTCCAAATCTCTGGCAATAGCTCCTTCGGAAGACCAGGATCAATAAAAAGAAACTTCCGGTATTCATGGACTAACCTTGTTCGTTCTACAAAACAGTCTGCAGAGGACATTTTATTATCATTTATCATACTTTGATGCACAATAAATTGATGACTATAATTCGTTATAAATTCCTTGTACTTTGCCTCTATATCAATAAGTGGCCAGCTTTTTTCAACTAAAGCACGGTTCTCTTTAGGACCTTTATAATCAGATACAAAAAAGTCTACATACTCGTGTATTTCATATTTATCTATTAATAATTTTACTTCTTTTTCTAGATTATTCGGAGAGATCCAGCATCCACTAGAAAAACTTCCAAAACCACTCCACAGCAGCTCTTTTCGAAGCTCATCTCTTATTTGTCTTTTATCCTCGGGAATCGTATACATCAATATGCGCCATTTCCCATCCCATTCATTAGGCATAAGCTTAAAAATTCGATTTGCCGCTTCTTCCATTCTTACCTTGCCTCGTTTAGTTAGATAATAATAGCTTTTATTTCCTTGTCTTTCAGACTCGAGCCATCCTTGTTTCATCATTCTAGATACTGCAACACGAACAGATTGCTCATTATGTCCGAATTCCTTGAGTAGGCGAATCAGACTTCCAATCCATATTTTATTGCCGTAGTGCCTTATATAATCACCATAAACAGTAAAGATCATTGACTGTGTATTAGACATGTTATTAATCACTCATTTCTATTTTACCTAATTAATAATATATCACTTTTTCAGAATTTTTTCTTTAATTTGTTATAAGAGTATACTAATTATTTCCCTGAAAATAATTTAATTTTCTGAATTGATTTTCACTCTTGAAGAAATCAGTAAGAGCTATACCAACACGGTAAAAATAAATGACATTATATTAACACAGAAAAACAATCTATTTTCTAAAAAGTAATTCGATTTGATTGACGATATATTCTGAGCTATGCTCCGTACCTTCTTCTAACCACCATTCAATTACCCCAAACATTGCAGAAGCAAGTATATCCAGTGAGACACGTTCTGGCCCATCTAATACTTGTCTTGTCGTTCTTCGCGCTTTGATAAATGACTTTATTTCTTTATGCATTTTGCGCTTAAAACGGTCTTCTTTAAATAAAACGGAGAACATGATGCGATGGTTATAAAAATAATCTAAATAGGATAATAACTGAGTTCGTTCATTAGAGCTTTCTAAGAGGAGTAAGGGTTTTAACTTTTCTTCTAAATCTGAAAATATGTCTTTTACCAGATCTTTTAATAAGTCATTTAAATCTACGAAATGTAAATAAAATGTAGCTCGATTCAATTCGGCCTTGTCTGCCACTTTTTTAACCGTCAGCGCTTGAAGTTCAGTTTTTTCGTTCAACAATGCTACTAATG
>NZ_JBAEAP010000199.1:0-2302 GCF_056205495.1 Psychrobacillus sp.
AGTAGCCCCGGTAGGTCCAGTAGCGCCGGTAGCGCCGGTAGCGCCGGTAGGTCCAGTAGCACCAGTTACCCCGGTAGCGCCGGTAGCACCAGTAGCCCCAGTAGCCCCAGTAGCGCCGGTAGTCCCCGTAGCCCCGGTAGGTCCAGTAGGTCCTCCAGCAGGCCCAGTAGGCCCAGTAGGTCCAGTAGGACAATTTCTACATTTATTACAATCATCATTTCTGCTAAAGTAATTATTTAAATCCATTGTTTCACCTCCTCTCTGTCACATCCTATTCGTTGAAAATAGATTGGAGGAGGTCAAAGGACTACTTGTCTAATTAAATTTCAAAATAAAGCCACTTTTTTTGAGAAAAGTGGCTTTAAATAGGTAAAATGTTTAATTTAATAAGTTCTATTCTTCTAGACTATCTTTCAATATTTGCTCGAAGTATTTTTTATTACCTATTATTCGTTCATCGGTCGGTCTATACTTTCTTGCTTCCTCGTTATGAGAGTAGGCAATTCTATGCTCTTGAATTCGATCATAAAGAACGCAAAGTTGCAGGTGAGGTAACCAGGTAGAGAAATTAGTATTTTGGAAACTGAGTAACTCTTTATTCTTATAATTGAGAGCTTCCTTATACCAATAAATAGCCTCATAATTTTTATCTTGTTCCATAAAGTGGTATCCTATTCTGCAACAAGCCTCTGGGCGTGGTATATCATAGGAAAGTGTTCTCAGCGTTGATAATAATGTTTGATGATTGTTGCCTAATTCATAGTAGCAGTCAGCTAGCTTGAAGCATGCTCTTATATTATCTTCAATCCACCCCTGATTTGACTGTAGAAATAATTCATAGTAAGTAATTGCATCATCATACTTAGCATGATCCATTAATTCGTTTGCAAAATAAAACGTATCACGTGGGGTTAGTTGTTTGCCGTCATCTATCATTTTTTGGTAGATGCTTAAATTTCTATTGGAATCATGACTCAAAGGTAGATGACTCACTGCAACATCACTATCTAAAAGGTTACCTTCTACTGCTAAGTATTCGTGGACCTGACCTATCCATTTAAATTGCTTTTTTCTATTAACAAGTCTATACCTACGTAATAGATAGGTTACATTCCCATTTTCATCGAAGGCTAAATGGTACTTCATAGAAATAGCGTCATAGGAATGATCAAGAGACATTTTTAGTTGCTTTAGCTTATTTCGATCGTCCTCCGTAAAAACATCATCTGCATCGAGCCACAATATATATTCTTTGGTTGCTTGCCCAAAAGAATAATTTCGAGCGGCAGCAAAATCATCTATCCACTTAAAATCAAAAATGCGATTTGTATATTGTTTTACTATTTCCTTTGTTTGATCAGTTGAGCCAGTATCGACTATATTAATTTCATCTACTATGTCTTTAACTGATGCAAGACATCTCCCAATAACTTCTTCTTCATTTTTTACTATCATACATAAACTTATAGTAATCATATTCATTCCCCCTTTGCTCCTTATATTTATATGTAAAATGTAAGTCGCCGGTTCTTTTATATCGCATACATATGTATGCATGTTTTTGATATAATAGAAAGAAAATTCGGTAAAAGGATGATGCTTGAATGGAATGTAATATCGAATTCGCTAGAAAGCTTGATCAAGGGGATGATATAAATCATTATCGTCAAGAGTTCTATATCCCAGCAAATACTATATATATGGATGGCAATTCGCTAGGACTTTTATCTAGACGAGCTGAATTAGCCGTTTTAAATTTATTGGATTCATGGAAAAGGTTTGGAATTGATGGATGGACAAAAGGTGAGCATCCCTGGTTTCATCTTTCTGAAAAGCTTGGGGAGATGTGTGCACCATTGATAGGAGCTATGCCAGAGGAAGTAATAATTACGGGTTCCACGACAACTAATCTACATCAGTTAATCGCTACCTTTTATAAGCCTCAAGGCAAGAAAACGAAAATTGTAGTAGATGAACTGAACTTCCCATCTGATCTGTATGCTGTTAGCAGTCAACTATCTTTACATGGGAAATCACCAGAAGAGGATATTGTAATAGTGAAGGGGAAGGATGGGCTTTTAGTCGAGGAGGATATTATAGAAGCAATGACTGAACAAGTAGCCATGATTATATTACCTAGTGTTCTATATAGAAGTGGCCAAATTTTAAATATGAAAAAGCTGACAGATGAAGCACATAAAAGAGATATTTTAATTGGCTTTGACCTTTGCCACTCGATTGGTTCAATCCCTCATTCATTAGATGAATGGGGAGTGGATTTTGCGTTTTGGTGTACTTATAA
>NZ_JBAEAP010000200.1:0-2683 GCF_056205495.1 Psychrobacillus sp.
CACCAACAGTGATTTCACTTACACGAATGATGGGCTGTCCTACGTTAACTGGAAGGCTTCCACTAATGGAACCGCACATTCCAGCACCATGAGCAAGATTATTTCCGACACGATCTACTAGTTGTAACGTCTTTGCCCCATTTCCAATTAGCGTAGCACCACGGATTGGTTGAGCTATTTCTCCATTCTTAACTATATAACCTTCCATAATTGCGAAGTTGTAGTCTCCAGTGGCAGGGTTAACTTGCCCTCCACCCATATATTTAGCATAGATTCCGTATTCTGTAGAAGCTATTATTTCTTCCGGAGTAGAAGACCCAGGTGCGATAAATGTGTTAGTCATTCGTGACGTAGGGTTGTATCTATATGATTCTCGACGTGAAGAACCTGTTGGCTTTGCATTCATTCTTCTAGCATTAAATTTATCAATCAGATAGCCCTTTAAAATACCATTTTCAATTAATACGTTCTTTTGAGTTTTTTCACCTTCATCGTCAATATTTAATGAACCCCATTCGTTAGGTAATGTCCCATCGTCAATATAGGATACAATGTCAGGAGCAACTTTTTCCCCTATTCGATTAGCAAAAACAGAATTGTTTTTGGCAACCGATGTAGCCTCTAGGCCATGACCGCATGCCTCATGAAAAATAACTCCCCCAAATTCGTTGTCAATAATAACTGGGAACTTTCCGCTAGGACATTCCTCTGCACCAAGCATATTGACTGCGATACGAGCAGCCTCTCCGGCATAATGCTCTAAGTTAAGATTTTCTATAAATTCGAACCCAGCATGAGCACCTGGCCCATAAAAACCAGTCTGCATTTCAATACCATCAGAAGCAGTGGCTTGAATAGATAGTCTACTATATACACGAGTATCTTCTACAAACTTTCCTTCTGAATTTGCGATTAAAACATTCTGTTCCTCGTCTATATAGCGTATTCCTACTTGTTTAATACGAGGATCATAGCCTCTTGCAATATCATTTGCCTGTCTCATTACGGATACTTTTCTAAGATTTTCTACACTACGAGGCTTTAAAGCAATAGTATGTAGTGGCTGAATAATTTCTTTTTGAAGTGGATGAATGATTCCAGCAGAACCACCTTGGATAGCATGGGCTGCTCGCTTGGCTGCTTGTATTAAACCTTCTTCTGAAAAATCAGTAGTATACGTATAAATACTCTGTAACCCTAAAAATATACGAATACCAATACCAAAATCTCTACCCGAATTACTTTTTTCTATTTTGTTGCTTTGTAGTACTAATTGATTGACGTATTTATCTTCTACAAAAATCTCTGAAAAATCTCCTCCGGTAGAAAGTGCTGCTTCCAATACGTTTTCTATAATGGACTGTTTTAACATATAATTCCCCCCTTAATAGAATTATATAGTAATAAACTATCACTTAATACTGTTTATTTTGATAATTTGGTAAATTTTAAAAATTTTTATAGGGTAATATTTACGCATTAATAAGTGTGTTAGAGTTGGGCAATATAATAGTATGGAGTGGTCTTTATTGTGAACAATGACACAGGCTGTGAAGTAATAGAGAGGATATTTTTCTTTCTAATGAAGTATTATTTTGACTAAATATATTAAAAAATAAATAACTGTATTGGATTGAATGGGTAATAAATCATAAGAAAGTTAAGACATACCTTTCTGGTTATGTTATATTCTTAATAATTATAAAAAATGAAAATAGAGGATGTAGAGAATATGTCAAATTCAAAAATACTGAAATGGGTTACGGGAGGTTTAGAGGCTTTATTAGGTATACCAGTTCTTGGAGGAATCATAATTCTTAGTTTGGCCTGGATTCCTTTGCTAATTATGCTGGCACTGCATATAGTTACTCTAGTGATTACAAAAAAAGAAGGCGGAGGAACTACGACAGGGAGTATACTAGGAATAGTAACCTCTTGTGTTGGTATTATACCTGGTGTAGGAATGATTATGCATATCATTACTGCTGTTATTTTAATGATAGAAGCTTCTAAGCCAGAGATTCCAAAAGACGTCTTTAATGAAGAGTTTTAAATAGACTTAAAGAAATCGAAAACTGCACTTAGCTAAAAGAGACATTGGCTAAGTGCAGTTTTTTCCAAAATGGCTGTAACCGAAACACTCGATATCATTGAAAGAAGCCTTGAAAATTTTTAAGGCTTCTTTATTTTGAGAAGAGGTTTATCACAGCCATATTTATGACTTTTTTATTATTTTGTGTAGTTATCAAAGTATCCTTGAATATAAATCATTGGTGTACCTTTGTCTCCACTACCGGAAGTAAGATCTGACAGAGAACCAATAAGATCAGTTAATCTACGTGGAGTTGTACCTTGAGCTTCCATTGCTCCAACTAGATTGTCTTCTTTGTTATTAATATGCTCAGTAATTGCTTGCTTTAATTCTTCTCCTCTTAAGTGAGCGAAGTTATTATCTGCAAGATATTTTAATTTTACTTCATTTGGAGTTCCAGCTAATCCAGATGTGTAGGCTGGTGAAACGACGGGGTCAGCTAGCTCCCAAATATGTCCTACAGGATCTTTAAATGCTCCATCTCCATATACCATAACTTCCACATTTTTCCCTGTTTTTTCTTTTAAAATTTCTTGAATGTTGTCAACGATTGGTTGGCAATCGCGAGGGAAAAGCTTCACCGTGTCTTCT
>NZ_JBAEAP010000201.1:0-8720 GCF_056205495.1 Psychrobacillus sp.
TGGGCAAATGCACGGGAACCATTTTTGTTTTTATTTCGTTTATGGTATAGTTACAGTTGCAGCAAGATGAAGTTAGGAGAGATTTGTATGAAAAAAACAGTTTTATCATTAACGTTAGCAGCATCTGTTCTTGCATTAGGGGCTTGTAATGACAATGAATCTGCAGATAGCAGTAAAGTAATTGCATCCTCTAAAGTAGGCGACATCACACAAAATGATTTATATGAAGAAATGAAGGCTTCTATTGGAGATCAAGCTTTTCAACTTCTTATGATTGAAAAGGTATTAGACTCTAAGTACGATGTTACCGACAAACAAGTAGATGCTCAGCTAAAAGCAGATAAAGAACAACTTGGGGAAAACTTTGAAACATTGCTTGCACAACAAGGATACACAGAAGAATCCTACAAAAAGTATTTACGTCTTAACCTTCTACAAGAAGCTGCTCTTATTGAAGATGTAGAAGTTTCAGAAGATGAAATTAAGGCTGAATATGAAAATACGAAAAATGAAATTAATGCACGCCACGTGCTAGTAGAGGATGAAGAAACGGCTAAGAAAGTTAAAGCTGAATTAGAATCCGGAAAAGATTTTGCAGAAGTGGCAAAAGCTTATTCCACAGAACCAGCTGCACAACAAAGTGGTGGAGAATTAGGTTGGTTTGGTAAAGGTGCAATGGCTGCAGAATTTGAAGAAGCTGCGTTTGCCTTAGAGCCTAACGTAATCAGCGAGCCAGTTCAATCTAGCTTTGGATTCCACGTTATCGAAGTTACGGACAAGCGTGAAGTTAAAGAGTCATATGATGACAAAAAAGCAGAGTTAGAGAAAAACTTAAAGCTTGAAAAAGCAGATCAAGCTGCATTACTACCTAAAATTTCTAAATTGTTGAAAGATGCAAAAGTTGACATCAAAGATAAGGATTTAGAAAAAGCACTTGATGAATTTTTAGCTGCAGGAGACGCTGCAGGTTCTGCAGAGCAACCAGTAACTGAAGAAGATGCAACGACTGAAGAAACTGAGAAATAATTAGATATCATTTTGATAAAAGAGACCGCAACTTTATAGTTGCGGTCTCTTTCTTTTTAGCTGGCCATATAAAAATATTAAATTCCTCTTGCACCTCCAGTTACGTGAGGTTTTATAATGAACTTAACTACAAAGGAGGTATTTGATGAAAGAGAGTAACAAGTATACGATTGGGGTATTTTCGGAAAAGACAGGGCTTTCTATTCGAACCTTGCATTATTATGATGAAATAGGTATTTTAAAGCCAATACGGGATCTGAGCTCAGGACATCGTATCTACACGTATGAAGATCTTATAACACTACAAAAAATTATGAATTTAAAGTTTGTAGGGTATAGTTTAGAAGAAATTACACACATGCTACACATATCAAGCTTTACTATTGATTTAAATGAAACATTGGCTCTTCACCTTAAGCAGCTAGAGCAACATAAGGAAAGTATAGAAAAGTCGTTAACGGCCATTAAAAGAGTCATTCAGTTAACGCAAGAAGAAGGTGAAGTAGACAGCTCCATTTTATTTAGTCTGATTCAGTATATCCAAACCGAGCATATACAAAGAGAATGGATGGAAAAAAACCAGCTTACAGATTGGGTAGGGTATCTGTCTAACAAATCGGAAGAAGAAAAAAATTCATTGGACTTATCAACAGTACAAGTGTACAAGGAAATAAAACAACTATATGGTACACCCGTTGAGAAACCTGAAGCGCAAGCACTAATTCAAAAGTATTTAGAAACATCCTTAACGTATATCGGTAAGGATGTAATAGAAAGAATTCCCGGGAAAAATTTAAAAATGATAGATTTTAATGAAATTAAAGAAGTGGCACCCTCTCCATTAACAGCAGAGGAAGAAGAATGGCTTGGTCAAGCGTTAGAATATTATATGATTCAAGTAAATGGCGATTGGAGAAGCAAACTTTATTAAATCTTTAGTGGTTGTGATTTTAGACTAATAGTACGTTACTTATAAAAACATGGAAATTTAACGATTCTTTATTATTCATGGGGTTTTTTCCTACAGTTGTTTCTTTATAAAAAACAGGAACATAAAAAAAGTAAAGGTCTATTTGACCTTTACTTTTTTCTAGCTATTCAAAAGTAGGTTTATAGAAGGAACGATTTTCTAATGGGAATAGACGCTCAGTGAATTCACCTGAGTTTGTTTTTGCTAAAGCACGATTAAGCATATTCATCTTGGCATCGATATTATCAATATAGTGCAAGATCTCCGCTTCACGCACCATTGGACGCTTAGGACTGCCCCACTCTTCTTTACCATGATGAGAAAGCACCATATGCTGAAGGAGCATTATTTCTTCGCCTTCAATTTGAAGCTCTTCCGCTGCCTTTGATATTTCATTTACCATTATAGTAATATGCCCTAGAAGGTTACCTTCAATTGTATACGTAGTAGCGACAGGACCAGAAAGCTCTAAAACCTTCCCAATATCATGTAAGATGATTCCGGCATACAAAAGATCCTTGTTTAATGTTGGATACAGCTCACAAAGCGACTTCCCTAGCTTGAGCATAGAAACAACATGATCGATTAGACCAGAGGCATAATCATGGTGATTTTTAGTAGCAGCCGGATATGTCATAAAAGCAGTTTGATGCTTTTTCATTAAATGGCGTGTTACACGTTGTATCAAAGGATTTTTCATCTCAAAGAAAAATTGTAGTAACTCCTCCATCAATTCTTCTTTTGACTTTTCTGCTGATGGGACTAAGTCATTAATAGATATCGTCTCGTCTGATTTCACAGGTCGAATACTTTTTACTCGTAGCTGGAATTTCCCGCGATAGTCTTGGATTTCGCCACCAACACGCACTATTTGACTAGCTGCATACTGCTTTTCATGCTCCTCATTCGTATCCCATAGCTTCGCTTCAATATCTCCACTTTTATCCTGCAATATAAGTGACATAAACGGTTTTCCAACGGTAGTGATACCTTTAGTTGATTGTTTTATCAGTAAGAAATGATCGACAGGATCTCCTACTCGTAGCTGTGTAATTCCCTTCATCTCAAAACCCCTCCACTTCCAACTTGTAATGTCGCTACATCTATTATATGAGCCTCATTCCAACTAAGACGCATATGCTCATGACACGTAAAATATAGTAGTTGATGTTCATTTTGTAGCTCTTTCATTAATTGTACCACTTGTTTTAAGCGGTTTCGATCGAAATGTACAAATGGATCATCTAGAATAATAGGAAAAGCTACCCTATTCTTTAAGGAAACGGCTAATGCAATCCTTAATGCAATATACGCCTGCTCCTTCGTGGCCTGACTTAGCTCTGCTATTCGAAATCGTTCTCCACTAGGTTTAACCGCTTCGAATAATCCCTCGGGTGTAAATTCTAACAGCTCGTAGGATTCGTCCGTTAATATCCTAAAATAGCTTTTGGCTTTATCAAGTACGTCTGGCAGCCGTTCTTCTTTTAACTGCAACACTGTCTGCTTGATTGCTTCTGTTACCGTTTTATAAGCAGCCCATTTTTTTACTAACTCATACAGCTCTGATTTTTTCTCTTCTAATTGCTGTAATTTTTGACTTTGTTCTTCATTCTCGAGTAAGCGGCTCGTTTCATAAAGTAAGGTTGCTTTTTCTTCTAAAAGGAATTGACTTTTTTCTTTCATCGCCTCTAGAGTTTCTCTTGCTGTTACTTCAAAGCCTTCTTCAAAATCATTTATGTTTACTTTTCGATCGCCTAATTGCATTCTCATATGCTCTAATTCTTTTTCTAGTGACGCTCTAGTTTGAGATACTACATGCGCTTGGTAAAAATCACTTTCTGTTGAAACTCCCGCCTCCGTAAACAGCGTAGTAATCTGCTGTTCCTGAGCGTTTAATAACAATTCTAGCTCATTTAACTTTTCTTGTAGCTTTGTTATTTTACTAAGAGTACTCTGCTCTTCTTCAAGCCGTTTCTTTTCTTTCAAATAAATTTCCCGGAGCTGATGAAATAAAATATCTTCTACTAACTGGGATTTCACTAAGGACTGTGCTCTGCGTTCCAAGTCCCTTAAATTTCTACTGACTTCCTCGAGCTTACCTTCCATCTGGTCAAGTTGGATTTGTTGATTTTGAATAAGTCTTAACCGGGTAAATAACTCAGGCAGTAGGCTTGGGGATAATTCCTCATCAATTTGATAAGTTCTTAAAAAGGCATAAATTTTACGCTTACATTCCTTCTTTTGGTGTTCAATTTCTGAGATAACACCTTCTAGACGCATGATTTGATCCTTAAGACTTTTTAATTCGTCCTCTAATAAATCTGTATATTGCTGAGTCTCATTATCTTTTTGAAGACCTTTGATGAGCAAGGTAAACCCGCCATATATCCCAGTACTTATAATTACAGTAAGGAGCGCAATTAGCCAATTGGAGGCAAGAAAACTAAAGATTAACCCAACTATCAGTACAAATCCTACTAGTGAGAACAGAATACCTTTTGTGTTACTTTGGCCCTTAGATGAATTACGTGAACGTTTAGATTCACGTAGCCGTTTTTCTAGCTGCTCGACATCCTGCATTTTCAGGTTTAGCAAACGTTCTTCTTGTTGAAATTGCTGATTAAGCTGCTCTTGTTGGTTAAGCATCGTCACCAGCCGATCCTCCTGCTGGATTGATACATCAGCCGTCACTATATCATTTAAGCTACTTTCCCAATCAATTCCAACTAGGCTAAGCTCTTGCATTTGCTGCTGGAGAGTTTTACTATGCTCCTCTTCTAACTGGACTCGTTTTGCCCGCAATTGATGCCATTGGGATTCCTGGCTTAAAAAGCCTTGGATTTCCTCTAGGTTTTCAGGATCTATTGCTTCACTACTATGGGCAATTGACTGCAGCTCCTGCTTAAATTGTTCTACCGCTATTTGAGTGCTGGTCTGCTTGTCCTTAACAGCCTCATATCGTCGAAGACCTTCCGGAGGAAATGAATGACTTGGTAGCTTATCCAATTTCTCTAAAAGCTCATTTTCCGCTATTTTTAACGGTTTTAATTGCTTCCAATGGGAATAACTTTGAAGTTGGTCCGCTAGCTCTTTCTCACGTTCTACCGATTCTTTTATGATACTTTCAATCTCATTTAAACGCTGGATGGAGGGCTCGTACTTTTCCACTTGGTCCATTTGTGCCTTCCAAGCAGTTTCAAGCTGTCGTATCTCCTCCATTTTTTGATTGATGAAGGGCTTTCGTCCAGTAGGCTTATATAGCTCTCCCATTTCTTTTGCAAACTGCATTTCAACCCTAGATAACGTGTCCATTCCTGTAGTTCCAGAAGAAAGTAAAGTACGTGTCAGCTCTTCCTCCGTCATTTTTTCAAACCCTTGTAGCTGAAGTAAAGAAAATGAAAAGATTGCCTCATAGTCAGCTCGACTATAAGCATTCAATATTGTCGCAAGCTCCTTTTCTCCTCCACGAGTCCCATCCTCAAAATATAAGGTTACATCTCCACTTGCCTTCCCTTTTACTCTCTCGATGAAAACTCTACTGTCATCGTCCATTAGAATTTGTATTTTACCTCCGTAGGTGGCATTACTTCTAGGCTCATATCTTAACAGCTGTGAATTTCGTTGTGGGAAGCCAAAAAGGATGTGAAGTATAAATTGCTGAATCGTGGACTTCCCTGCTTCATTTTCTCCATAGAATACGTTAATCCCATCATGTACATTAACTTCTAGATTTTCATGCTTACCAAAGCCATATATGTGGAGCTTTTCTATTTTCATACCCTCTACACTCCCCCCGATACAGCCTTGTTCAGTAATTGTTTGGATTCTTCTTTGACCTCTTCAATGAAATGCTCGTCAATGCTTGGTAGATATCGACTACCTTTGGGATGCTGATACAATTCTTTAACGGCAAGCTTCCACTCGGCAGAATCCCACCCTTCCCATATTTCCGAAAGTATAAGTGCTTCGTTTAACTGACTAGCTGGTAGGTTAATAGTTAAATCCTTGAGGAGAATAAATGGATTATGCTTGTCTAGAGATTCCTGAAAAATAGCTAGCCACTCCTCCTTCGATGAGGCATCAAGCATTTCAAAAGTTTCCTCTGAGATATCGGAAAGCGTAAGCTCTACTATGGCGTTTCCGTTTTGTTCCACATAATCCTTAAGCTCCTGCTCCACAAGGCTTATCAATTCATTGGCATGGATTATATGCTTGCAGGAAACCTCTAACTGATCGTATATAAACATGCTACACGGAACAAATTGTAACTCTGTTTTATCTTTGGTTAGGGTTACATCATAGAACCCTTTCTTGCCTCTTTCATTTCGATGGCGGCTTTGAATATTACCTGGATAAACGATAGCAGGATCCATATGTAATACCTGTCGCTTATGTATGTGTCCAAGCGCCCAGTAGTCATACCCCTTCCCGATCAAATCACTTTGACGAAACGGAGCATACACATCATGCTCTTTGTCTCCCTCTAAGCTCCCATGTAGCATTCCGAAATGGTAGCCTTGACCACTGGCATTCGGATAATAGGAATGCATCGCAGCTCGGATATGACGCTCCTTATAGCTAAAGCCAGAAATATGGACCTGATTTCCTTGGACAGCAATCGTTTTAGTCTCTACGTCTTGGCCAAACACCTGTACATTTTCAGGTAACTGGAAACGCACCCAATTGCCACTCAAATGATCATGATTCCCATGACAAATAAAAACTGGTATCCCGACTTCTCGAAGAGCTTCCATTCCCCTTTGAAATAAATGCTGGGCTCGCAAGCTCCGATTTTCACCATCGTATATATCTCCGGCTATAAGGACAAAGTCTGGCTTAGTCGTAACTGCATACTGAATCATATTTTCAAAGGCATGAAACGTGCTTTCTCTGATTTCCTGCCATCTATTTTTAGGGATAGATGAAAGACCTTTAAAGGGACTGTCCAAATGTAAATCTGCCACATGTAAAAAACGAATAGCTGCCATCCTACTACACCTCACTAAAAATAGAATATTTGTTCTTATTTTATCATATAGAAAAGGCTATACACAAATAAATGTGTGATAGCCCTACTTTTATTTTTTTTCCAATTGTATTTGTACAAGAGATGTCACTAAACCAGTTATCCCTGCTGTCAACCCCGCTGGTAAACTAAAGAGGAAGTAATACCACTGTCCTGTATATAGAGAGAGTCCTAAGAAAATTAATGGCATTCCTATTAAAGCGAATAGGGATGCTACAAGCGCCCATTTAGCTTTTGTCATGATATATTCCTCCTTTTAGTTATTTTTATCTGCTACTGCAGCCCCTACCCCATAAGAGACTATGTGTATAACCCAAAGACCGGTCATTACGAAAAATGCCAGTCCTGGCCCCTCCACAATGATAATAATCATCCATGCTACTAATATTGCAGCAGTTGTGACTTTCCAGGAATAAGATCTTGCTGTTGAATGTACTTGATTGTACCTTTCATCAAACAGTCTTTTTTTCTTCCCGATTCTACGAAAAACAAAAAACATAATCCCCGAGATTACTATCGCCGCTGGTAACCCAATTAAAAACGTGAACCAATCAAATTCTGCATTCATTTAATCTTCCCCCTCGTAAATGAAAATGTCCTCTATATAACATTTGAATAACCTGGAAAGCTTAAAAGCCAATTGAATAGAAGGATTATACTTTCCTTTTTCTAAAGATATGATAGTCTGCCGAGACACCTCCAGCTTTTCTGATAATTCATCCTGTGTCAACCCTAGTTCCATTCGCTTATCCCGAACATAATTTTTCACCGGTACCCTCCCTTTTGTAAAGCTAACTTTACGTAAAGTATACTTTACTTTCTAAAGTAATGTCAAGCTGACTTTACTTTTATTTTTTAATTTTTGTTGTATAATGAATTTTAAGAATACATAAGGGGTGTATGATAGATGAAAGCCTATAAATTCACAGCATTTGAACCAACAGGGGAACTAATCATTGAGGAAACATGGAATTACGAAAACGACGAAGCAGCAAAAAAACAAGGCGAGGAAGCAATTAACGAAAAGGGCTATGGCAATAAAACACATCGCCTTGTAAATAGCTCCGGCAAGCTCATATTGTTTCACGTGTAATATAAAAAGGGACTTAGCACCGCTATAATTAACGGGCTAAGTCCTTTTTTATTGTTCAATCCAATTCCATGGTTTGATCTCTCCAAGCTTTGCGTTATGGATTCCTTCTATTTCCTTCAGTTTCAACAGTTCCTTCACTGGTCCTGTTACAACTGCTCCATATACTTGAAATCCTTCTTTTTGAAGATAGTCATACCTCTCTTGAAGGTGAGCTGTTCCTAGTAATGTTTCTGCAAGGTTTTTATCTTCTTCGATCATTTTTTCCATATTTTTAAGCATGATTTCTTGGCTTTCTTTGACTGTTTCGGTGTTTAAATTAGTGGCAGAATTTGTGATATTAAAGTCTTTATTTACCAGTTTAAATCCTGCTAACCCCCAAGGTTTTGCTAATGTTATACCGTTTTCACTGTTACTCCAGCCACCTTCAGTGAAATTCTTTAATTCGCCCATATAAACTGGCATCCAAAGAACATCTAGTTGATAAGTAGAAAGTAATTGTAGTAACTCGTCTGGAGAGTAATATTTGTTCGTTGAAAAGGCTAGTTGCGCAACATTTCCTTCATGGATGTGCTCTAATTGGTTCCAAACATCCGGTGTTTGAGTTT
>NZ_JBAEAP010000202.1:0-1583 GCF_056205495.1 Psychrobacillus sp.
AATCGTTACCAATGTA
Organism: Psychrobacillus sp.; assembly: GCF_056205495.1. Lineage (NCBI taxonomy): Bacteria > Bacillati > Bacillota > Bacilli > Caryophanales > Bacillaceae > Psychrobacillus > Psychrobacillus sp. The sequence goes on from NZ_JBAEAP010000202.1 coordinate 17, forward strand.
CTTGCTTCTTCGTTCTAAAAGTAAGTTATCTCTCCATTCTCCATTATGCTTTCCAATTCGCTCTCGATATCCCACCACTCTAAATCCGTTTTTCTTGTGAAGTTCTATACTAGCCTTGTTTTCTGGAAATATACTTGCCTGTAGCATCCAATAGCCTTGTTCTTCTGAACTAGCGATCAATTTTCCAAGTAACTTATTTCCAATTCCTAGACCGATTGCTTTTGGATGAACGTATATACCTACTTCCCCAACTCCTGCGTAAACAGCCCTGTATGAGACAGGGCTAAGTCTGCACCAGCCTTTTACTGCGTCATTATGTAACATGACGAAGGTACATAGCTTGTCTGCTGTTGAAATCCATTGTTCATATGAAGATGGGGCACTCGTCTCAAAGGTTGCGTTACCTGTAGAGATACCTGCTTCATAAATATACTTGATTTGCTCCCAATCTTCTTCATTTGCTAGCCTCATTTCCATAAAAACTCCCCCTTATAAAAAATATAAGTATTTGAAATGTAAATGGCAAGAAATGTTTTCTTTACAAACATAATTTAAACGTTTAAAATTAGTTAGCCTAACTAACTAATTAAGGAGGAAATGGAATGCAACCTTTTTTTACTACTCTAAAATTGATTTCTCGACCATATAGTAGCAAAATGCATGACTTATTGATGCCACTAGGCTTAACAGAAATACAGTGGGGGCTTATACGTATCTTGCAAGAAGAGGGGCCTTCAACTTTTACGGATGTAGCAGCTTATTGGAGAGTAGAAAAGCCGTCCGTAACTCCGATTGCCCAAAAGCTAGTAGATCAAGACCTAATCTACATAGGTACAGGTCAGGATAAGCGACAAAAAGTAATGCATTTAACAAGTCTAGGTGTTTTGAAATATAAGGAGGCAAAATTAATAGTAGAAGCCTTTCAAATGGACTTATTAAAAGGGATTTCGGAAGAAGAAAGAAAAATTACAGAACGAGTATTAGAAAATCTACTTGTTAATATAAAGGGAAGATGATGGCAGTGATAAAAGAAAAATTATGGACAAAGGAATTTCTTTTCATTTCCTTGATTAATTTTATAATTACTTTAATGTTTTACTTATTAATCGTTACGATTGCTTCTTATGCTCAGTCAGAATATGGAGCAACTACTAGCACAGCAGGTCTAGTATCAAGTATTTTCATAATAGGGTCTCTAATAGGCAGATTAGGGGCAGGTAGAGTTATAGGTAATATAGGGACTCAAAAAACATTGTGGATAGGATTAATATTTTTTACGATTACATCTGCCTTATATTTTGCGACTTTTAATATTGGACTTCTTATTGTTAATAGACTACTTCAAGGGATTGCTGTTGGTATTGCAGGAACAGCTACCGGCACGATTATTGCTCAAATCTTACCGAATACTCGTAAGGGAGAAGGCATAGGCTACTACAGTTTAAGTGCCATATTAGCAACAGCAATAGGGCCATTTCTAGGCATTCTATTATTAAAAATGGACGGTGGGTTCCAATGGATTTTTGCTATGAACGCAGTGCTTTCGGTTGTGTGCTTAGTCATCTAC
>NZ_JBAEAP010000203.1:0-1679 GCF_056205495.1 Psychrobacillus sp.
GGCATCCGATTATTCTAGCTATCTAGTAGGAGAAATAGTGGAGGCTAACGGTGGAATGCTAATGGACTAAGGGAGGATACGTATGAAAGCATTTATGGATGAGCAGTTTTTATTGAAAACAGAGACAGCTCAGAAGCTATATCACGAGTATGCGAAGGATATGCCAATCATCGATTATCATTGTCATCTTTCGGCCAAGGAAATAGCAGAGGATAAAGCTTTTGCAAATTTATATGAGATTTGGCTGGAGGGCGACCATTATAAGTGGAGGGCACTTCGAGCAAATGGAATAGAGGAACGCTTTATAACAGGTGATGCAACTGACAAAGAGAAGTTTGATAAGTGGGCAGCCACTGTTCCTTATACGCTCGGTAATCCGTTGTATCATTGGACTTCGTTAGAATTAAAGCGGTATTTCGGGTTAGAAAAGTCGCTGAACAAGGAAACGGCTGATGAGATTTGGGAGCATTGCAACAAGCTTTTACAAACGAAAGAGTTCACGGCACGTTCCCTTATTCAAAAGTCGAATGTGCAAGTGATTTGCACGACAGACGATCCAATAGACGATTTGCAATATCATAAGGCAATCCAAATGGATGATAGCTTTCCAGTAAAGGTGCTTCCAACCTTTCGACCAGATGGTGCGCTTGGAATTGAACTAGATACTTTTTTGGAGTGGGTTGAAAAGCTAGAGAAGGCAAGTGAGGAGAACGTCCGTACCTTTGACGATTTTTTATCCGGTTTACATAAACGAGTTGCATTTTTCCATGAGGCTGGCTGTCGCTTGTCAGACCACGGACTCGACAGTGCTTTTTATAGAGATTTTAAGCAAGCTGATATAGAGACTATCTTTCAAAAGGGACTAAATAATGACGTGTTAACTGATGAGGAAATTGTTCAGTTTAAAACAGCAACGATGATCGAGCTTGGGAGGATGTACGCTCAACAAGGCTGGGCGATGCAGCTGCATATAGGGGCTATTCGCAACAACAACAAAAGGATGCTAGGGATTGCAGGACCTAATACCGGCTTTGATTCGATCAATGATTTTTCCTATGCTTCCGATTTGTCTAACCTATTGAATGCTTTAGATTATACGGATGAGCTGCCGAAAACGATTATCTACAACTTAAATCCAAGAGACAATTATATGGTAGGAACTATGGTTGGGAATTTCCAAGGGGATGTACCCGGGAAAATTCAGTTTGGAACTGCCTGGTGGTTTGGTGATCAGCGGGACGGTATGCTGGAGCAATTGAAGGTGCTTTCTAACACAGGATTATTAGCACGTTTTATCGGGATGCTGACTGATTCCAGAAGCTTTCTTTCCTATATCCGTCATGAATATTTCCGAAGAATTTTATGTGACTTGATCGGGGATTGGGTGGAAGCAGGCGAATATCCGCCAGACTTCGAATTATTAGGTCAGATTGTAAAAGATATTTGCTATAACAATGTTCAAAACTATTTAGAAATATAAGGATTGTTAGGTGATATAAATGGAAATGGTTTTTAGATGGTTTGGTGAGGAAAATGATCATGTTCAATTAGATCATATTCGACAGATTCCTGGTGTCAAGGGCATTGTATGGTCGTTGCATCATGTGGCAGCAGGGGAAAAGTGGTCCATTGAGGAGATAAAAGCGGAGCAGCAGAAGATTAAGTCTCATGGCTTGCAC
>NZ_JBAEAP010000204.1:0-1560 GCF_056205495.1 Psychrobacillus sp.
GCATTAAATATAAAGGGGATAACGGGGGAATTGATATACTAGACGACCGTTTTTTATTAGTATTTGCTAATGATAAACATGCCGTCAAAACTGTTGTGCCTTCAAGGAAACATGGTACCTATACCATAAAAGATAATAGATTTTTAATTGTTGAGCAGTAACTTTATCTTAACTTGTTCTTTCGGCTAAGGGTGTTAGTGTAACAAGTATTTATCCCACATTAACTTTTAGGTTCTACTATAAAAAGCCAGTCGATTGCCTTGATATAATATATGACAATATCGTAAAGCTGAAAAATTAGCGTCATTGAAACGGATTCAAACATATGGTTATATGTCGAAATCAGTACTTTTATTTTACTCGAGGGCTTTAGTTAGCCAGTCATTTAATGTAGCCATTATACTTTATGAATAGAAAAAATTAAGGGGACTGGATTATGGACACAAGAGAAAAACTAACTACATACTTACAAGAAATTGAAACGTGGGAAAACGATCAAAAAGGTTTATGGTTTTGGGAAAAGCTTGGCCGCCTTCCGTTTAAGCTATTGGATAAATTGACACCTAGTTTCATCCAGGAAAAAATCGGCGTATTGGTGTCTGAATTAGGAAGCTATGTTCAAACTGGCGGGAAGTATTTAATCAATGAACAATCGATGATAAACAAAATACGTACGGAATCTTCGTATAAAGAGATTAATAATATTGAGGATATTGGAAAAATACCTTTAGAAGAGATGATCACGCTTAGCGAAAAACTTCGAAAAGAACGAGTGAAGTTCGCTACGGTGCAAGGTGCTACTACTGGTATTGGTGGACTCTTTACATTGGCCATTGATATTCCAATCATTTTAGGTACGGCGCTGAAAACACTACAAGAGATTGCCATAATTCACGGCTATGATCCGAATGATAAACAAGAGCGGATTTTCATTGTCAAATGTCTACAATTCGCTTCTGCAGATATTGTTGGTAAAGAAGCGATTTTGAATGAACTTGCTTCTATGAATGAAAACAAAGATGCATCTGAAAGTATGATTTCACAGCTTAAAGGCTGGCAAGAAGTGTTTTTTACGTACCGTGATTCATTTGGTTGGAAAAAGCTATTTCAAATGGTACCCGTTGCAGGTATGGTTTTCGGTGCCTACGCAAACAAGGGAATGATTCAAGATATCGCTGAAACAGGGATGATGCTCTACAGGAAGAGACGTATTTATGAAAAGTTAAATGAAATAGAGGGAAATGAAAACGGTAATTGAGTGAACATCACCCAATGCATCGTATAGAACTAAACTGTTTTTTATGTGGGTATAAATGCACCCTATGCTCATTTAGTTGAAGAATTAGCAGCACGTCAGCTTGTGTTCGACGGCGATGTGTATGAGGAATATTTATTGCATTCCATTACCACCTTAGAAGAAGATAACTATATTACAAAAATTAGTGTGAAGGTACGCACATCAACTTGACCATCATGCTCACTAATAAAGTATACAAAACAAACCTAAAAAACATTCCCAAATGAAAGTTAGGTACAAAACCCCCATTCAATTGAATGGGG
>NZ_JBAEAP010000205.1:0-2001 GCF_056205495.1 Psychrobacillus sp.
AAAGATTGATTTAAAATACACATAAAAAATGAGCTAGGATATTTTTTCCTGGCTCATTTTACTTTGATATTGCTTTTTACTAAACCAGCTAATAGGATGTCAATATTTTTCTCTAAAATTATTATTAATCCTATGATATACTATTTTGTGCATGGCAAATAGCCCTCCAAAAACCTTTTGGAAGGTTTTCTCTTAATTACTTGTAATCAGTAATTACGCTATATCTTGGAAAGTTTCTTTGCTATTTAATAGAGCATAAATCCAATTAAGCAGTTTGTTAATGCAGGCTACTATCGCTACTTTGGCAGGCTTGCCTTCTGATTTTTTCTTATCATAGAATTCTTTCAGCTTTTTGTTTCTTGAACTTCTGATACCGCATAATACGGCAAGATACAAAGCATGGCGTAATCTACTAGAGCCTCGTTTAGTAATACGATTGGTTGTGGCAGTAAACTTTCCTGATGAATGAACACTGGGATCTACTCCTGCAAAGGCAACTAGTTTTTTCGGATGATTAAACCGTTCGATTTCTCCGATCTCAGAGATTATCGTGGCAGCGATCTTTTCTCCGATTCCTGGAATCGATTGGACAATCTTGTAATCTTCTAATTCATTTGCCAAGGTCACTATACGAATTTCCAACTCCGAAAGGTGCCCTTGGTACTGAAAAAGCATTTCAATATACATTTGAAGATTGATCAAGTGACTATGATACACCACTTTTTGAAATGGATTTCGATAGGCAGAATCCATTAGTTTTTTTGCCTTTTCCAATGCCCATTGACTAGAACGTCTTGGACAAAACTCCATCACACACTCCGCTAGCTTACTTTCTCCAGCCGTTATTACATCTTCTGAAGTGGGATATTTCTTTAACATCAATAAAGAAACCTTTGAATAAAGATCACCAAAAACCTTGCGGTATTCAGGAAACACTTGATCTAGAATAGTGTGAAACTGCAGCTTAGCCTCCACATACATATTCGTCACAATCTCCTGTTGTCTCGATAGATTTCTAAGATTTAAGAGTTGAATCCCTCTTTTTTTATGAGGTTCAAAATCTTCTTTGTAATAAAGCATACACAACTGATACGCATCAACTGCGTCTGTTTTTACCTTTCTTAAACTAGATCTCTTCGCTTGATAAGAAATAATAGGGTTAAGCAAGATATATAAAACCTCGTTCTCCTCCAAGCATTGAATAACAGGAGAGTGGTAATGGCCTGTAGATTCTAGAATGACTATAGGCATTTGCCCGGTCATCACTTCAATCTCATGTAAGAAGCCTATAAAATGATCTAAATCCTCTCGTGTATGCTTCATAGAATAACTCTTTCCAAACGGCTTTGATTTATCTAAAAATGCCTGAACTTGGCTCTCTCCTTTTGCCACATCCAGACCAACTACTGGGTTCATTTAACTTCCTCCTCTAACTAACTCACCAGTACCCCTGTTCCTCCTTGTAGTGTCATAGCTTCGCTTGTTATACGAGATCTATGTCCCAACCAGCCTCAAACATGTTTCTACAAGTAGGGGGTGGACAGTTTAGCCGACGGGATCATTGTCCCACGCACCCGTACGTCCTACCCTGGCTACTGATATATTAAATCCTATAAAAATAAGGTCAACCAGTAAAAACTGGTTAACCTTATAATACGAAAGCACCCGTTAGTTGAATAGAAAAAGGGGCTCTATCTGTTTAAAAGCACTTTTACAATACTCTATTATTAGAGACAAATTATTAACTTAAAAGTAATTCAAAAAAGAATATTCCGAAAGAAAAACCTAATAGTAATATAAAAGCATATAACAACTTCATTTTCATTGTTTGGTCATCGAAAACCATTCCTGAATAACGATACATCCAATAAATTATTGGTAAAACTACTACAATACAAAAAATACTTTCAAAGGAAAAACTGAGATTAACGGTAGTGCTAATCTTTGACAGAAGAGATGTTAAGCATCCTACCACAAAACCAATTGTATACCCACCTAGTA
>NZ_JBAEAP010000206.1:0-4560 GCF_056205495.1 Psychrobacillus sp.
CTCTACTTTTTTCGCCTCTAATGCGGCTTTATGCTCCTGCAAGTCTTTATCAATCTTCGATGTAGCCCCTGCAGTAGAATCTTCTTGAGATTCACCAATCTTACCGGTAGCTTTTGTCTCCAAAGCCCCATACTGATTTGACGCTACTAATGTTTTATCGTCCTGATACCCACCCACGGTCTCATCAAATTCCTCGGTAGCTGCACCAAACTGAGTATTAAACCAATTTTGTAGCATTTCACCAGCATTAGATGCTCCAAACGCAGATCCCGCTCCAACAAGTAATGTAACTGCAACTGTTCCTGTAATTATTTTCCCTTTAACTGTTTTTATCATCCTAAATATCCCCTTTTAGTTAGTAGTAGTTAATAGTTTATTTAAATTCCTTCTAGTACTTTTTTAAACGTATTTTCGATATCTAGTTCCAGTTGCTCTTCCAGCTCCTTCTCAATAGCTGGTTCATCCAAATTCATGTTTTCAAGATCGCTTACAACTTCACTTAACTCACTCTTAAATTCTCCTTGTGTTTTTGTAATCTCTTTTTTAGAACGATTGATTTGTTTTTCTAAAATATTTTCTTGAATAGAGTTAGTTAGATACTGTAAAGAGTCTTTAAGAATAACTTCATATCCTACTAACGAATTACTAATAGACTCGTCAACCTCTTTTTGTTCCTTTACTTCCTGAACTTTGATAAACCAATTTCCCAGAGAAAAATAGTTAATACTACTTGCCGAGATGTAGCTAGAACCAACAAAAACCAGTAGTATAAATGTAATAACCACTACTATTTTCCGAATTTCACTTCCCCCCAGTCACTTCCTCCTATTAAGACAAAAGTATTATAGACAATGAACCTAATTACTTAATTACCCTCCTTTTCTATAGGTATATAGACTATTCCACCTCTACTTCTGTTAAATTTCTTTGCTTTTTAACAGAAGATTAAGATTATTATACTTTTGATTCAGTTCTTTTCAATCTATTCGATAAAACTTCTTAGAATAATACAAAAATAGTCAAAATATTCTTATTTTCGACTTAAATAGACAGGCTAATGGAACCTTATATCTCCCTAAAAGGTATTTTTTCATCTAATTTAGATAATTGCTGAAAAATGTATTTATGTTAACATAAAAAAGTTTCAGACATTTTACACACAGTAAAATGTCTGAAACTTTTTTAGAAATATAGTGTTAGAAGTAATCTATCTCATTGGCATTAAATAGATTCACCTATTCTTTTGTAATAAAAAATCGTCGTACTCATTTCCCCATTAGCAGATTTGGCATAACCGGGAATCTCGCCAGCCTGTATGTAACCTAGAGAAGTATACAAATTATTTGAAGCATCGCCCTCTCTTGTGTCCAAAACTATTAAGGTTCTACCCTCTCTTGCAGCTCTATTTTCTGCCTTCTCCATTAGCTGACGTCCTATTCCATTTCTCCGGTAATGGGGATGAGTCATGAGTTTAGCGATTTCTGCACGATGCATACCATTTTGTTTACTGCAGAGGTGGAGCTGGATACTACCAATAATACGATTATTCCTTTTTGCAACAAACAAGATAACCTCAGGGGTTAAGACGTCTTCCCAATAATCCATGGCATCCGCTAGCTCCATTGGAGGCAAAAAGCCAATAGAGGCACCGTCTTCTACCACTTGTATTAGTAGCTCAGAAAGCTCCTCCATATGTTCTACGGTAGATGTTAACTGTTCGATTTTAACCTCGTTAAACACTTTCATCCCCCTCAGTTAAATTAAATTTTAAATATTATTCTATAAGACTAGCTTTGTATCCTCTATTTAGCGTTAACGTATTTACGCAACACGTCATTATTGCTGCACATTTTTTATGATAGAAGCATTTTCTACATCTAAAACTAGATCTGCTTGTTCCAATGGCTTTTCTTCCCTTAAGTAAAACTCTTCACCCTTCCAATATCTCCGCTCATACTTATTTAATCGTGCTTCCATATCTCCTATATATGAATCTCGCTTCAACACCCGTACGTTTCGAATCTCTCTCGGGCAATCCAAATAGATTAAATAATCAACAAAACTACGCCATTCCTTGCGTTGAAGGAAGACCCCCTCAATTAATAGAACTGTACAGTCCTTCAGGGGGATATCCTTTGATAAGCACTGATCTTCTTGGGCATTATAAAATTTAAGCTGAAGAACCTTTGCCTTCTCATGAATTGACTTAAACAATCTTTCCTGAATGTATAAAACATCCCATTGCATGCTATAGTATTCGTACCATTCTGGTTGCCCGGTGTTATAACGCTTTTCCCGAACTTCTATTAAATCATCAAGGTGGATAATAACAATGTTATGACCCGCTTCCTCCAGTTCTTGAGCTAGTTGATCCGTAAAAGTAGTCTTTCCTGCTCCACTTAACCCGTCTACCCCTAAAACAAAGGGACGGTTTAAGCTTTTTATTTTAGTTAGAATCTGTTGTATGTTAAACATTTTTGGATTCTCCTGTGTTTAGTAACTTGATAATAGCATTGGTAACTACGTTAGGATCCTCTAAATGAATAGAGTGACCTTTATCTGTTTGGATATGCTCTGTCCTGTCTGTTAACTTGGATAACAAAAGCTGCTGTTGAACCCATCTCTTCTCGGGATTATTAGAACTTAATACAGTGACAGGCAAGTCATTTAAAAGGGGCTTTGCATTCTTTAATTGCTCTGCTGAAATGGCAATATCCATATACTCTTGATAAATCGTTTGGTAAGCACCCATTGTATACCCTGTATAATTTAAATAATGGTTATTCTCCCCAGCCAAAAACTTTCTTCCTGCCTTTTGCTTTAATATTCTAGGTAGACCAATAAGAGAGGTCACATAACCAAAAGTCACCAACCATTTAAATCCTCTGTTTTCGTTACCAGACGCATACTGGTTCTCATGCACAGCATCGACTAGAAGCAGACCCTTCACCTGATCCGGATACAAGCTTGCATATAGTCTCATAATAAGCCCTCCATAAGAATGCCCTACTAAAACGTAAGGTGGCTGAAGATCTAATTTTTCCAGCAGCTCCTTTAACTCCTCTACATAATCTAGTGCAGTTAGAGCTTGTCGTCTTGTTTTACTCCACCCGTAATTCCCTCGATCATAGGACAATACTTTAGCACTCTTAGAAACTTTGGGCTGAATTTCGGACCAGTCAATAGAGATAGAGCCTAATCCCGATTCTAGTATAACTGTGTCTGACCCGTCTCCTTCCAATATAACGTGTATATTAGAATTCTTTGTTTTAATCATATTGCCTGGTGGATTTATTTTATTTCTGTGATTCATGGTTATATTCCATAAGGTTAATGGAAATAAGACAATTCCTAAACTATTTCTTATAAAAGTAGCTATCATTTTAGTCATAATTTTTCTCTCCCGTTGATATTATTTCTTCATCTTTTACTTCTATTAAAAAATTTTCTTGAACATACTCCTTGCCACCATATTGTTCATACCAGTCTTTAACGCTTGCAACATGTGGCTGGTCACTTCTTACTGAAGCCTCTATTTGCAAATATTCCTCGTAGCTGTTATATTCCCAAATTGCAAAAATCTCGACTAAATCGTCTTTTGTAGCCGTCATCCATCTTCCTACTAGGCGAGAGCCATGCTTTAACTGATTCGGCAAATTAATTTCGTTGAATAGCTTGTTGAAGCTCTCCACAAATTCTTCCTTTACACGATAGTACTTTCTTCGATAAAACATGCCCATCACTCCTTTAGCGCTTGGTCCATATAGCTTTTGTATAGGCTAACTTCATCCCTTGACGTTCCATGTTTCGATGACTACTGCTTCCGAATGTAGCCTCACTAGTAATGTATTTTGCGCCCTGCTCCACAGCTTTCTCTATTCTCTTATTTAGCAGTGCACGCTGCACTCCCATTCCCCGATATGCTGGAAGAGTTGCGGCAGCTGCCAGGGTGGCAAGTTCCCCTTCTACATATAAAACTCCAATGCCTACTGGGACATTTTGTCGAAGTGCTAAGTAAAAACTCCAGCCCGGCACGTCATATAATATTTGGTTGTTTTGCTGTATCCCTTCTTGTATAAAAGTAGGCAGACCGAAAGCATTTACATAGATAGCTGAAAACAAGTCAAATTCATCCCTTTTAAGAGGACGAACTTTGATAGTTGTCGACAAACTTCCACTTTTAATACTAGAGACAGACCTTATAAAGGAGGAATGAAAACCGGATTGATAATATTCCATATCTGATAGCTTACGAAACAGTTGATCAGAACTATTCAGTGGAGTAACCTCAATTCGAAAAGAAACAGATAGCTCCTTATAAAAGAAAAGGATTTCATCTAAGTATTTTAAATCGTAAGCATTTAATCCTCTAATCGTATTAAAAGCAGGTCCCGGAATTTGCCTCACAGCAAAAGCATGGGTATTGCCTTTTACTATTTGCTCTGCTCCCATAGGATTACCTGGTAATGATTGAATTGTACTTATTCTAGATGTTAGTGTATGTATTTCTTCTAATTCCGGTATTCTATATTTCATTTTCCATCTCCTATTATTTTATTT
>NZ_JBAEAP010000207.1:0-9403 GCF_056205495.1 Psychrobacillus sp.
CCACGTCGTATCGGATGGTTTGATACAGTGGTAATCCGCCATGCGCAAAGAGTAAGTGGATTAACGGATTTAACAGTGAATTCAATTGATGTTTTAACTGGATTAAAAACAGTTAAAATTTGTACAGCATACGAATATAAAGGAGAGCTTATCACAGAATATCCAGCAAACCTGCGTATGCTTGCCGAATGTAAGCCGGTTTATGAGGAATTACCAGGTTGGAGTGAGGATATCACTCAGTGTAAATCTCTCGATGAATTACCAGACACTGCAAGACATTACTTAGAACGCATTTCTCAATTAACAGGAGTTCCTATCTCTATTTTCTCTGTAGGACCGGATCGTACACAAACAAACGTTATTTCAAGCGTTTGGAGATAATTATAAGTAAAATGAAACCCGCCAATGAAAAATTGGCGGGTTTTTATGTTAAATAATTTTAAGAATTTCATCGATAAATAACGATTTATCTCAGTGATTTGCCTTCGTTTCATATGAAAATAAGACCCTCTACTCTCACATAGGAAAACAATTCTAAGTAATATATTTAAACTGTCTAACAATATAATTGGAAAAATGGCCAATAGCTTGAAAAGTAGTTTACAAGATATTCATGTCTATCCATTTGATTCTCTTCATATACAAAGCTATAGGTGTCTAAAATTTATCGAATTATTACAAATATAACAGAGGCACTAATAGTAATATGTATAAATAAGAATTTACTGGAGGAAATTCTTAAAAACATAGGATTATAACCTATAAAAATGATTAAATATAACAATCAAAATGTAAAAATAGAAAATAATGGATTTAAAAATACATTTTCTTTACAAGATAGACTATTCCTACACTTCACTATTTCAAATATGTTAAATTAAGATAGTGTAAAATTTGCACTAGCAACTTAAATAGGTTTGGAAGGAGCTTTATCATGCTTTGGAATAGTAAGAATGAGGAACAAGAGGATCAAAACTTCACTGTTCTTTCAAACAGAAAATCAAATGTAGTGAAAAAAGCTACTATAATGGTATTACTTATGTCATCTCTAACTTTTAATATGGCATTTGCTAATGAAGAGAATAATAAAGCTTTAAAAGAAATTTATCATATATATGCAGAAGGTCAGTACGTTGGGGCAATTTCCGATAAAAAGGAAATGGAAAAGCTTTTTGATAAAAAAGTGCAAGAGAGTAGCTCCCAATATGACGGTCTTCAACTACAAGCAGGCAATAACCTAAAGGTTATTACTGAACAAGTTTATACTCCTTTAACAAGCGATGAAACCACATTGCAAAAGCTTAACGAATTAATAGAAGTGGAAGCAACCGCTTTTGCCTTATCTGTCAATGACGAGATGGCGGTCTACGTCAAAGACATTGCAACATACCATGAAGTTATAAAAAAATTAAAACTTCAGTTTATCACAGAAGAAGAGCTAGCCACATTGGAAGCTAGAAAAAGTGTTACAGATAGCTTACCCGAATTACAAACCGGCGAAACTAGAATTGTAGATTTAATTTTAAAACAAGAAGTTTCAGGGGTTACGGTAGATGTGACACCAGAAAAGATTGTTTCTGCTGATGAAGCAGTTAAGCTTCTTTTAGAAGGAACCTTAGAGCCAGAAACCTATAAAGTTTCAGCTGGTGACGTACTTGGTAATATTGCAAGTAAATTTAATTTAACCTCAGCGGAACTATTAGCGATCAATCCAGGACTTACAGATACAAGTGTCTTACAGATAAACCAAGAGCTTAATGTGACTGTACTAAAACCGCTTATAAATATGGAAGTAGTTTATGAGAAAAAGGTAGAGGAAACTGTACCTCATACTAAACAAGTAATAGAAACAGATGAGATGTTCAAAGGTGATACAAAAGTGAAGCAAGAAGGTGCCGATGGAAAACGAGTGGCAACTTACTTAATTCGTCAAGAGAATGGTGTAGAAATTGGCCAATCACTTTCAAATGAAACAATTTTAGAGCAACCTAAGGAACATGTTGTTTTAAAGGGAACAAAAGTTATTCCATCTCGTGGTTCCGGAGTGTTTGCATGGCCAGCAGAAGGTGGCTACATTTCTAGTAAAATGGGTTACCGTTGGGGACGTAAGCATGAAGGTATTGATATTGCTCGACCAAGTGGATTTAATATTAAAGCAGCAGATAATGGAGTAGTTGAAGCTGCTGGTTGGGATGGTACATACGGTAATCGTGTAATCGTTAATCATAAAAATGGGTATAAAACGACGTATGCTCATCTCTCCTCTGTTAGTGTAAGTGTGGGAGATGTAGTGCCACAAGGCTCAAAACTAGGCGTTATGGGGAATACAGGACGCTCCACAGGAACTCACTTGCATTTTGAAGTGAAGAAGGACGGAGTAACGATTGATCCCTTATCTGTGTTAAAATAAATATAAGTTAGAGACAGTCGCTAGCCGGCTGTCTTTTTATGTATTTTGAAATATTGAATTAGGTGAAGGATTAAATTTCCTGGGAAATATTTCGACAAAGCTCGACCTAAAACTATCATTTTCTACCCTTATTTTTTCTCATTTCTTTAATGATGCAAGGAGAGTAAAAGAATGATAGAGTAATGATGTATTAATTGTTTAAAATAATGTATTTGATTAAAATATAGCAGAAAAGGGCGAAAGGGGTTTAACAAGTGAGTAAGAAAATACTAGTAGTGGATGATGAAAAGCCGATTGCTGACATACTACAATTTAATTTGAAAAAAGAGGGCTATCAGGTTTTTTGTGCATATGATGGCGACGATGCATTAAAAAAAGTAGACGAGATTCAACCAGATCTCATGCTGTTAGACATAATGTTACCTAACAGAGATGGAATGGAAGTTTGTAGAGAAATTCGTAAACGCTTTAGCTTTCCTATAATAATGCTAACTGCTAAAGACTCAGAGATAGATAAGGTCTTAGGGTTAGAGCTAGGTGCCGATGATTATGTTACAAAGCCATTTAGTACAAGAGAGTTAATAGCTCGAGTTAAAGCTAACATGAGAAGACACCAAACTATTCAAGAAGACAATGAAGTAGTAACTAATGACATTACTATTGGTCCACTAACTATCCAACCAGATGCTTATTTGGTGTTGAAAAGAGATGAAACAATTGAATTGACTCACCGTGAGTTTGAACTCTTACATTATCTTTCTAAACATATTGGACAAGTAATGACAAGGGAACATCTATTACAAACAGTTTGGGGTTACGATTATTTTGGTGATGTCCGTACTGTAGATGTTACAATCAGACGTTTACGTGAGAAAATTGAAGATAATCCTAGTCATCCAAACTGGATTGTAACTAGACGAGGCGTTGGTTACTATTTAAGAAGTCCTGAGCAGGAGTAATTCGATGCATAAGGTTGGTTACTTTAAATCAGTTCATGTAAAGATTGTGTTGATTTATGTTTTACTGATTTTAATAGCTATGCAAATAATTGGTCTATATTTTGTCAAGGGATTGGAGCATACATTAAAAGAAAACTTTCAACAATCTGTTAAGGATCGCGTTGGTGTATTAGAGTTTAGTGCAAGAGAAGAACTTGTTAAAATACGGGTTGAAGAAGACCAAACATTAGAACAAAGCTTACGTTCTATTTTGACTGGTCTTAATTCTGATGACATTAAAGAAGTTCGAGTTATCGATGCGAAATATCAAATACGAGCTACCTCAGATTCAAATAATCAATCAATCGTTGGACAAAAGTCGTTAGATGAACTAGTCCATAAATCTATCACGGCAGAAGAAGATTTTGATAGCATCGCCTCTAAATCAGGAGAACGTGTATGGATATTAGTGACGCCAATTATTTCACAGGGCGAGGTCATTGGAACTCTCTATATTGAATCGAATATTGAAAACGTATTTGGTCAAATGAACGAAATAAACCAAATCCTCGCTGTGGGTACGGCAGTAGCCCTTGTAATCACAATTGTATTAGGTATTCTTATAGCACAAACGATTACAAGACCTATATCGGAGATGAGGAAACAAGCACAGGCTATGTCTAAGGGCAACTTTTCTCGTAAGGTAAGAGTATATGGAAATGATGAAATCGGTCAGTTAGCACATGCATTTAATCATCTAACAAATAGGCTGCAAGAATCTCAGTCGACTACAGAAGCTGAGCGCAGGAAACTTGCCTCTGTTTTAACTAATATGACGGATGGAGTTATAGCCACTGATCGAAAGGGTAGAGTTATTTTGATCAATGATCCCGCCCTAAGGCTCTTACGCATACCAAGAGAAATGGTTCTCAACAGGCCTATTATTTCAGTGCTTGGCATTGATAGCATTCATTCCTTCGAAGATCTCATTCACTCAAAGGAATCCATGAATTTAGATTTCAGTACCCAGGAACGACCATATATACTTCGTGCGAATTTTTCAGTTATCCAAAAAGAAACTGGTTTCGTAAATGGTTTAATCGCTGTTTTACATGACAATACCGAGCAAGAGAAGATTGATATGGAACGTCGAGAGTTTGTAGCTAATGTATCTCATGAACTTCGAACTCCTTTAACTACGATGAGCAGTTATTTGGAGGCATTAGCGGATGGAGCATGGAAGGATGAAGAGATAGCACCGTCGTTTCTAATGGTTACTCAAACAGAGACCCAACGAATGATTCGATTGGTAAATGACCTACTACAATTGTCTAAGATGGATAGTCGTGACTATGATCTGAATAGAGAAATCGTTAATTTTAATCTATTTTTCAATCGTATTATTGATCGTTTTGAACTGTCTAAATCACAAAATGTTACGTTCCAACGTATGCTTCCAGAAACGCCGTACTATGTAGACATTGATACAGATAAGTTAACTCAAGTGATCGATAATATTATATCGAATGCGTTAAAGTATTCCCCAGATGGAGGGAATATTCGATTTGGCATAGCAGTCAAAGATGAGTGGTTACAAGTGATGATATCAGACGATGGCATGGGAATACCTTCTGAAAATGTAAATCGCATTTTCGATCGTTTTTATCGAGTAGATCGGGCTAGAGCCCGTTCAATGGGAGGGACAGGGCTTGGCCTAGCCATTGCCCGGGAAATGATTGAAGCCCATGGAGGTAAGATTTGGGCAGAAAGTGAAGAAGGCCACGGGACTACTATATTCTTTACTTTAGAAATACTGTTGGATGAAGAAGGTGAGTGGGATTGAAGTATATTGAACCAGTAAAATCTATAATTTTATTATTACTCATACTGCTTAGTCTTACACTTACCTTTACGATTTGGACCTATTCACCAAATTATGATACTACTGAACCACCTGTCGTTAATATATCGATTGCAGAGAAGAAGAAGATGGAAGATGTTATAAAACCGTATCGTTTGCTGATTAGTCAACCCGAAAATCTAAGAGGTTCCTATTCGATCGTAGATATCAATAATGTTATAAATCCCATGAAAAATTGGGAGATTGAAACGGTCAAACTGTATAGTAATAATACTAATGCGGGGCAGGTAAATGAATTAATCAACAAGCCATATACGAGTACATTGTTTTTTCAAGCAGATATACCAATAGAATCTTATAGTCCAATTTTAAAGTTTTTAGATCCTATCTTTCCTAACTCTTCTTTTAATCGTCTAGTTATAGATTGGTCCTCGAAAAGTGTGGACCAAAGAGTAGGGGAAAAGGAATCTGATCAAGGGGCTACTTTGTATTTCATAAGCACCACCTTGAATAAAATTTATACTGCAAATGTGACGAAGGAAGATATCTTGGGTTTCTCTGAGCGTATGGTCAAGACTTCCAATGCTATGCTGGAATATAAGGAAATCGTAAGAGAAGGCAAATTATCCTTATATACTACAAGTAACCCTGAAAAGGTTGTTCAATATACTTATTTAGTAGAAGAGATTGATACGAATAGGTTTAAAGATGCACTTTTTAATATACCAAGTTTAGTTGTTCGGCGAAGTAATCCAGTAGGCTCAGGAGAACAATATACGGATGATAACGCATTAATGACTGTGGACCCTATTTCTAAAAGGTTAAGCTACGTTCATCCGGCTTCAGAAGGTGAATTTCTTGGTAAATCATCGGAACTTTTATATAATAGCTTAAGCTTTGTTAATGAGCATGACGGTTGGACAGATGATTATCGATTTAGTAGGATGAATAAGGATGCAAATCAAGTAAATTACCAACTGTATTTTGATGGGTTGCCTGTATTCAGTAAGGATATGTTGACTACAGAAATAGTTCAAGTTTGGGGAAGTAATCGGGTTTATCGTTACAATAGACCATATTACACGTTAAATGCTCTGCCGATAACTTCCACTGATTTAGAGTTACCTTCCGGTCAAAATGCATATGAATTACTAAGCTTAGCCCCAAATTCACAAGTCTCTTTAATAGAAGATTTAGTACAAGGCTATTATATTTCTAAAGACGAAGACCAGCCATTATTCACTCTAGTACCGTCTTGGTATTATCAAGTTAATGGATCATGGTTGAGACTATCTCCAGAAACTATAGGAGGTGGCACCTATGGATTGGAATAAAACGAAGACTATTTTTATCATTGTTTTTTCTATCTTGAATGTCTTTTTGTTTTCCTTATATTTAAATAGATATACAGCAGGTCAAAATATAGAAGTTTTAAGCTCTACCACGACAGAGGAACGGCTAAAAGTAGAGAACATTAATGTGTCAAAAGCTTCTAGTGTTACTGTGGAAGAAGCCTATTATGTTTCTGGTAGTGTTCATAACTTTAAGCCGGAAGAAATAGAAGATTTAAAAAATCAAACAGTTGAATTTAAGCCTGATGCACAAATAGCCGGCACATTTATAAAACCTATACCTATAACAGAAGAGAATTCCATCGAAACTCTCATCAGTGATAATATATTTAAAGGTTCTTCATATGGATTGTGGAAAATAGACGAGGAAGCTCGTATGGCAATTTTTTTTCAAAAAGTAAACGATCGTCTTGTCTATTACAATCAAAAAGCTAAATTAGTAGTCTATTGGAATGAGAATAATGAACTCATAAGCTATGAGCAAACCATCCTAGATAACCTAGAGGATTATAGTGAGTCTAAAAATCTATTGCCTACTATTCAAGCAGTTTCAAATCTATATTCCAAAGGTTTACTAGTTGCCAATTCAACCGTTACAGATATTAGTTTGGGCTATTTTACATTAGTCCAGCAAGCTGAGACGCAGGTATTTGCACCAACTTGGCGAATACTTGTGGAACGTGAGGACGGAACTATAGATGAACACTTTGTAAATGCGGTAGAAGGAAGAATTATTGAAATACCAACAGAAGTAGATTCATCAGCAGTAGAATAAGGAGTTTTGATGATGAAGTTTAGTGTATTAGCTAGCGGGAGCAGCGGAAACGCAATCTACGTAGAAAACGAGAAGCATTCCTTTTTAGTTGACGTAGGCCTAAGCGGCAAAAAAATGGACGAGCTCTTTCAAGGAATTGGAAGAGAAATAAAAAATCTTTCTGGTATTTTCATTACACACGAGCATAGTGATCATATAAAGGGGCTCGGTGTATTAGCTAGAAAATATGGTGTACCAATTTACGCCAATGAAAAAACATGGGGAGCAATGGATTCACTTGTTGGAAAGGTGCCCTTAGATCAACGTTTCACTTTTGATATGGAATCGGTGAAAACGTTTGGCTCTATGGATATCCAATCCTTTGGAGTCTCCCATGATGCTGCAGATCCAATGTTTTATATCTTTCATGAAAATGGACGCAAGCTTGTTTTAATTACAGATACGGGATATGTAAGTGATCGCATGAAGGGTCATATTAAGGGAGCAGATGCCTTTGTCTTTGAAAGCAATCATGATGTCAGTATGCTACAAATGGGACGCTATCCTTGGTCGGTCAAACGCCGAATACTAAGTGACGTAGGACATGTCTCTAACGAGGATGCTGCGGTAGCTATGAGTGAGGTAATTGATTTAAAATCAACTAATGTGTACCTCTCACATCTTAGCAAGGATAATAACATGAAGGACCTAGCAAGAATGAGCGTTACTCAAACCTTACAATCGTGTGGTATTATCGCAGGTGAATATGTTCACTTACATGACACGGATGCAAATCAGCCAACTGAATTAGTACTAGTATAATTATAAAGTTCCAGGAGCCTAAAAGCTTTTGGAGCTTTTTTATATACATAAATATGGTGAGGATAGATTTTTCCTGTTTTTTTCTTTATTATTAGAGACATTTTTAATTTAATTTTAGATTATTTTCATTTAATTTTAATGTTTAGTGGGTAAAGTAAGCATACGAACATATTGTTTAATGAAAGGGAGAGTGCAATGGGTTACTATAATTCATATGGTCCTGAACAAGAACCACCAAAAGTAAGAAATAAGGATAAGAAAAGAGGAGTAATAGGTTATTTCTTCAGTGGATTAGCAGGAGTCCTAGTAGGAGCTCTTCTAGTTTGGATTTTAACTCCTTCTGTTGTAAATAATTTACCTTCCCAAACAGAAGGTGAAGCAACGACAAGTAAAACAACTAAAACAGAGCAAGTAAGCGTCGATATTACTACGGATGTAACCGGAGCAGTAGAAAAAGCCTCGGCGGGAGTAGTCGGTATTACTAATATTCAATCCGTAAGAAATTTCTGGAGCCAAAGTTCCACGGAGCAGGAGGCTGGCACTGGTTCAGGAGTAATCTATAAAAAAGAAGGCGGAAAAGCATATATTATTACGAACCATCATGTAATTGCAGGTGCAGAAGCATTAGAAGTGACATTAAAGGATGGAGTAAAAGCAGACGCAAAATTAGTCGGAAGTGACATGTGGACAGATCTAGCCGTGTTAGAAATAGACGATAAAGGAATTGAAACAGTTTTAGAAATCGGAAACTCAGATACATTAAAGCAGGGAGAAACAGTTATTGCTATTGGTAATCCTCTCGGCTTAGACTTTTATGGTTCAGTTACAACTGGTGTAGTTTCTGGTACGGACCGTGCTATTCCAGTGGATATCAATGAAGATGGGACTGTGGATTGGCAAGCAGAAGTTTTACAAACGGATGCGGCCATTAACCCGGGTAATAGTGGTGGAGCATTAATTAATTTAGCCGGTCAGCTTATAGGCATCAATTCGATGAAAATCTCTGAGTCAACAATAGAAGGAATCGGCTTGGCGATTCCAGTAAACTCCGCAATGCCTATAATTGAAGACTTAGAAGTCAATGGTAAAGTAATTCGACCTTCTATGGGTGTTACACTTATCGATTTAACAAATGTTCCAGCATTTCATCAACGAGATACTTTAAAACTTCCTGCAGAAGTAACTACGGGAGTCGTAGTAGACGAAGTATATGAAGGGACACCTGCTGCAAATGCTGGTCTAAAAACCTATGATGTCATCGTAGAA
>NZ_JBAEAP010000208.1:0-3279 GCF_056205495.1 Psychrobacillus sp.
GGATGAGCGATTCCGTTTGCTCCCCAGATCCTTCACCTAGTTGTGCCTGATTTACTACTAAAATTTCCCTCAAAATGAGCTGAAGAGGATATTTATCCCGATCAGATAAATAAATTAACGCATTAAAATATTGATTCCATAAGCCAACTGCATGGAACAATGCCATAACCGCTATAATTGGCAACGATAGTGGCAATACAATTTTGATAAACATATAAAAATCAGATGCTCCATCAATTTTAGCTGCTTCTACTAACTGATCCGGAATACTGCTTTGGAAGAAAGTTCTCGCTACTAAAATAGACCAAGCCCCAACCACTCCAGGTATTACAATAGCCCAAATGGTATCAAGCATTCCTAAATTTTTGATTACTAAATAAGTCGGGATTAATCCACCACTGAACATCATTGTGAACAGAACAAACCATAAGATATACTTACTTCCCATCAACTCTTTTCTAGAAAGTGCATATGCACATGGTAACAGTACAAATAAATGGAGAAGTGTTCCTACTGCGGTATATAAAATGGTATTGCGATACCCTAACCAAATAGAGTCATTTTGTAATATTTTTCTATAACCTTCAAACGTAATATCGACTGGCCATAACCACATTTTCCCTGAGCTTACGGCTAAGGGATCACTTATGGAGGCACTAATTACGAAGACAAGCGGATAAACTATTAAAATGACGATGACCGTTAAGAATATTTTGTTTAGAACGTCAAAGCCTTTATCAGACAAACTAACTTTTTTCATTTGAACCCCTCCTTACCATAAGCTGTTATTGCTAGTTTTTCTTGCAACATAATTGAAGGTTATTAATAAAGCTATGTTAATGATGGAGTCAAATAAACCAATAGCTGCTGCAAAACTATATTGACCTTCTAGTAATCCAGCTTGATATACATAGGTTTGTATGACATCTGAGGTTTCAGAGTTCAAGCTATTTTGTAATAGTAAAACCTTTTCGAATCCTACAGACATAAAACTACCAATGTTTAAAATTAGAAGCACAACAATTGTTGGAAAAATGCCCGGTATGTTGATATGTAGAATTCGTTGTAATTTCGACGCCCCGTCGACTTCTGCTGCCTCATGTAGTTCTGGATTAATGCCTGCTAATGCAGCTAAGTAAATAATGGAACTCCACCCTAAAGTTTGCCATACTCCAGACCAAACAAATATATGTCTAAACCAACTAGCCTCATCTAAAAAGCGAATTTGTTCCCCGCCAAATAGAGTAATGATTTGATTGACTAAACCGTATACAGGATCTAAGAAAATAACAATCATCCCAACTACTACAACTACGGATATAAAGTGAGGAGCATATGTAAGTGTTTGAGCCCATTTTTTAAAAGCACCATTTTTCAGCTCGTTTAATGAAAGGGCCAAAATAATTGGCAAAGGGAATAATAACAATTGATATAGACTAAGAATGATTGTATTTTTTATTAATCTCCAAAAGTAGTATGAATCAAAAAAGCGCGTAAAATGATCAAATCCAATCCACGGACTTCCCCAAATCCCTTGATTAGCCATAAAGTTTTTAAAGGCTATCTGTACCCCATACATAGGAACATAATGAAAGATTAAAAAATATAAAAGCGCAGGAAGTAAGAAAACATAGAGCTGCCAGCTTTTCAGGAAATTTCTTTTGACTTTAGCAAAACGACTCACTTTCGGAACAACCCCATGCTTTGCTTTTGTTTCATTAATTTGCATATTTTTACCCCCTTCTCCCCGTTTTTCTAATATTGCAGAGGAACATAATTCCTCTGCAAATTAGAAAGCAACTCATTAATTAATCTTTGTATCTTTCATATGCCTTTTGTTGAAGCTCCATGAAGTCCTTTAATCCCATTTTTTCAATAGTTCCCACATAAGAGTCCCATTCAGTTAAAGGAGTTTCACCCGTTATAAATTTCGCTTGCATTTCTTGTACGTATTTATCAATATCTGCTTTTAAAACGGATACTCGATCATTTTCCTCTGCAGTATAGGTAAAGTTAGGCCATACTTCATCTATTAAATATGGTTCAAGCTCTTTCGTAGCCTCAATATCTCCTGGTGCATTCTCTGATCCAGTGAAGTAATCATCTGTAATCATTACCGGATGATTTCCACCTGGATTGATTAAATATTTAGCTAGTTCTTGTGTCATAGTAAGCCCGTCTTTACTATTTGTGATTTTATCTAATAGCTTCGGTCCATCAGCTGTTTGTTCAAAAGTTTCTCCTTCAATTCCCATGAAGAACATTAAAGCTCCCTCATCACTGTAGAAATGATCTAACCATCTTACAGTTTCAGCAGGGTATTTATTTTCACTCGTAATAGCAAAGTTTCCTAAGTCTCTTAATGGAGAGGTAATTCCTGTGTATAATTTTTCTCCACTTGGACCAGCTAATGCATTACCTACCACATAGTCCTTACCGATTTCTTCTCCAAATAGTTCAACAGGGTTGTAGAATTGAGTAGCTCCATATAATTCCTCAGCTGCAGCTGCCAAATATTTAGGTACGTCAATGGAGTAAATTCCTTGATCGATTAAGCCCTCTGAGTATAATTTATGCATATACTCTAACATTTCTTTATACTCTGGAGCAGTTGGGAAGAAACGAAGCTCACCAGAAGAGTCAGTATCAAGTAAAGTGTGAAGTGATCCTTTGTTTTGTACACCGAATGCACCGGAAATCCAATGCAGTATACGAGTCATAGAAACGCTACTTAAAGGAATTTCATCATTTTTTCCATTTCCATTCAAGTCAGTTTCTTTTACTGCCTTCAAGTAAGCATATAACTCATCTAAATTCTCAGGGTTTTTCATACCTAATTGATCTAACCAGTCTTTCTTTATCCACGGCTTAGCCCCTATTAAAAGAGATGTAAACTCTGGTGAATAAATAGTTGGGAAGGAATAGATATTACCATCTGGGAATGTAAGTCCTTTCTTAATTTCCGGATTTGCTTCTAACACCTTACTTAGATTAGGTGCATAATCCTCGATTAAGTCGTTCAAAGGAATAAATGTGCCCTGCTGGCCATA
This sequence comes from Psychrobacillus sp., assembly GCF_056205495.1. Lineage (NCBI taxonomy): Bacteria > Bacillati > Bacillota > Bacilli > Caryophanales > Bacillaceae > Psychrobacillus > Psychrobacillus sp. The sequence continues at coordinate 3,051 of NZ_JBAEAP010000208.1, forward strand.
TTTTTGTAAATCCCCTACTGGAATAGTTGCTGCATAAAAAACGTCTGGCAAAGTTCCACTAGCTAAAGCAAGGTTACGTTTCTCTTGTAATCCATCGGCTGGTACCTGCTGCCAGGTAATATCTATATTTGACATTTTTTCATATTCATTAAGTATTAATACATCGTTCCAATCATCAGCAGTAGTAGCCGACTTACCAGCGAAAATGTCCAATTTAATTGTTTCGTTT
>NZ_JBAEAP010000209.1:0-5138 GCF_056205495.1 Psychrobacillus sp.
TTGGAGAGCGCTAGAGCTCCAAAAATAATTACAGGAAATAGGCATGAAATGGCTTGCAGATAACCAAAATATATAAAGTTCTTCACGTCATGGATTACCTCCTAACTGATGGTCTTTTTTGGTTTAAACAAACACATATAAAAGGGGACGAATAAAAAAAGAAGAAGTTTCTGAACTTCGATAGTCTATAAGGACTAACGGTTTCGAGAAATATTTAGAAAATATTCCTACCTTAATGACGCTTAATAGGATATAATATTCCTCGTGAATCAGAGATATATTAAATGTCCGTAATAAGGGGTAATTTTAACAAAGGAGAATGTATGTGAGCGCTGAAAATAGTTCGGTTGATAGAAGAGTGAGAAGGACAAAGAAAATATTCAAGTCTCATTTTATAGAATTAGTGAAAGAAAAAGGCTATAAAAACGTTACCATTACGGATGTAGTAGAAAGAGCAGACTACAATCGAAGTACGTTTTATATATATTATAAGGATAAAGAGGATCTTGCGGAGGAGCTAGTGCTAGAAACTTTAAAGGATTTAGAATATGCTTTTCACAGCCCGTTCTTAGGAACTGCTGTTGTAGATTATCACAAAATTATTTCTACATCAAATGCTTTCTTCAAACATTTATATGATCATAGAAGCGTTTATGGTCTTTTATATGTAAAAGATTCAATCCCTGGATTTCAAGAGTGCTTTTTAAATAAATTCAAGGAAATATTCTACGGAATAACCTATCTAGATGAGTCTAATGAGGTCATTGGGATTAAACACTTCAATACTTATAAAATGTATGGGTCATATGGAGTGATTATAGAATGGCTACAAGAGGGCTGTATAGAAACGCCAGAAGAAATTGCAGATACACTTTTACAAATCTTTAAAACTTCAGAAAGTGCCTTTAAACTAGAGAAACCTTCTAATAGAAATTTAGATGCTAGGAAAACAAAACTTCCCATAGGCAATTTATAAGAAAAAGCACTTCTGTTCTCCTTGAACAGAAAGTGCCTTTTTTTATTGGATTTTAACTTCATACTTAATAAATCTTACAAAAAGAGTGGACCAGTATTTACTGCTACTAGCCCACTTTCTTGGAAATATATATTATATTTGCTTTTCTTTTTCAGAGTCCACAAGTTTTTTATCATCTTTTTCTTCATCATTGATAATATCTCTCGTAGAAGTTTTAAATTCTTTTAAGGTTTGACCAACCGCTTTACCTAGTTGAGGTAGTTTGGAAGGACCAAAGATTACTAGAGCAATAATTAAAACTAGTATTAGACCCGGGATACCTATATTTGGCATATTGTTTCCTCCTTGTCTGTAATTTGAATGACGGTGCACGTTTACTATAACATATCATTACAGAAAAATGGTCTTCCCTAGCTTAGATTCGTTGACTAATCTATATAGAGATTACACTAATTCTTTTTCTTTTTTCGCAGAAACTAATTGTCCGCCACCGTTTTTCAGATACTTTATCATACCTTCTGTTGCTCTATACGTAAGGGCAGCAGCAGTTGGTGTTGGATTAGTAGGTCCAAAGTGAGGGAAAGCAGATGCTCCACATACAAATAGATTTTCTGCATCCCACATTTGAAGATAATTATTTACTGCAGACGTTTCTGGATTCTCACCCATAATTGCTCCACCAGCATCATGCTGGAATGTGAATCTGCCACCGAAATGTTCTGCCATTGGGATAACGTCTATTATATCAGCACCCATTTCTTTTACTACCTCAGCACATTTTTCTACAAGGAATTCGTTACGCTTGTGGTCTTCTGCTGTATAGTCGAATGTAACACGGATCAATGGATCTCCATTATCATCTTTATATACAGGATCTAAGTCTAAATAATGTTCCTTATGTGGTAAAATAGCTCTTTGTGAAACAACCGATACATTTCTATGGTAGTAATGTAATGAGTTTTTCTTGAATTCTTTACCCCAAGTTGGTGTTCCAAAAGGAGCTGGATTGTTCGCAATTGGTTCGTTTCCAAATAAGTGCATCTCTACTTGACCACCATGGATAAAATCGACATCACTATGGTCAAAGTTATCGGCATTGAAATCATTAAATGCTGAACCTAATGAACCTGTTCCAATGAAACTATTGAATTTCTCTTCTTCAAAGTAACCAATTGCTCCGGTAATTGTATGATGATCTGTATAGTTTTTTCCGATTACTCCAGTACCTGTTTTAGGATTATAAGGTTGTCCTATTCCAGATAAAAGAAGTAGACGAACATTATTAAATGTATAGCTTGTTAAAGCAACGATATCAGCTGGTTGCTCAAATACTTCACCAGTTCTAATATCTTTGTACAACACGCCTGTTGCTTTTCCATTTTCATATAGTACACGAGTAACTAAAGAATGAGTGCGTAATTCAAAGTTACCTGTCTTCTTAGCGGTTGGGATAACCGTTACAATCGGATCTGCTTTAGCCCCGTATTCACAACCATAGTTACCACAGAATGCGCAATATTGACAAGCGTTTAGTTGTTCTCCATCTGGATTTACATATGTCTCGGATACATTTGCAGTAGGAACTACAAACGGATGGCAACCAAGCTTTTCTGCTGCTTCATGGAACATTTTCATTTGTTTGAGTTTCTTTAAAGGTGGAGTAGGGTAGTCAATAGATCGTGGACCTGCCATAGGATCCACTTCCCCAGAAATACCAGCCATTTGTTCAAACTTAGAGTAGTATGGCTCTATTTCATCGTAAGTAAGACCCCAATCTTGGATAGTTACATCTTTCCCGATTTTACCTTCGCCGTACTTTTCAATTGTCTTACTGCGAATTTCAAAGTCATATGGGAAGTAACGATACGTTTGACCGCCCCAGTGAGCACCACCGCCACCAGTGCCTGTACCTACAACTAGCGCATTTTCACTACGGACTGGAGTTGCCTCATCATTTAATGTGTTTCTAAAAGTAATTGTATCTTTATTTAGTTTTTGCATTAGTTCTTTACGTACATTATATTTTAGTTCATCGTGTCCATGAAGATAATCTTCAATAGATCTTTCAACTCCACGTTCAAGACCAACTACTTGATAACCAGCTTTAGTCAGTTCAGCAGCAACTATTCCGCCAGTCCAACCCATACCAGTTGTTACAACATCTACTTTTGGTAATTTTGTATCCCTAACTTAGTAACCTCCATTTTTTCTATTGCTTAATGTTTATGTCCACCTAGACTAACAGGTGGTATTGAAACGAATTCTACTTCAACTAAATAAGCAGTGTAAGACATTTGAGCTCCAGGGAATTCTTTCATCTTCCAGCCAGCCATGTCTTTGTTTCCACCATATAGTGGGTCAGCAAAGCACCCTTGAAGTGTTAGAGTTCTTAAATTAGTGAAGAATACTGCAGAGTTCATGAATTGCATTTCTACCTCACCCATTTGGAATGCAGTTAAAATCGCAATTTGTTGTTCCTCTGATAAATCTTTAAATAAAGTTCCATCGTGCTGTTTCTCAGAAACCTCGTTTAGCTTACGGACACCTTGAAGTAAAATTTCACTGTTGTCCAAAGGAATCTCACCAGCCTTAAATGGTCCCTTGCGGTAATCATCCGCATTAGTTCCCCATGGGCTAGCTAATGCCTTGTCGATAAAATATGGTACTCCTAAAGCAATAGCTCCTGGACCATGCTCATCCTCTGGATAGATTAGCTCAGTGGCAGCAGCTAATGCATCAAAGTCCTTTTGACGAACAAAAAACTGACGAGTCTCACTATAGTCTACGGCCTTGTGAGTAGCGTCTACAGCAGTTTGAGTATTTTCTGACTTTCCGGCTACTAGGCTTCCAAGCGCTCCACCTAGTACGATACCTCCGACAGTAAGCCCGGAGTTTTTAATAAATTTACGTCTCGAAGAACGTTTATCTAAAAAAGTTTGTTTATTTTCTTGTTCTGACATTTTGGTAAACCCCCTATTATGATTTGCTTAATGGAATAAAGAATGCCAATTGTATATTAGTAAAAAGAAGCCTGTAAAAACTAGCAAACTGGCAATGAAATAAATCTGTACTTTTTCTGCCCAGCAAAGAACAATAATAGCTAAACCAATGCCTGCACCAAGTAATGCAAACCAAGGGAAAGAACTGTGAGAGAAATGAAGAAAAAGTGCAAAATCCGCTACTAGAAAGAGAGCAAGCAATATTTGATTCAATAACACTAGTTCTTCTCTATTATAATTAGACATTATTATCCTCCTTTATAAGTTGAAATTTTCTTAAGATGCTATTTCTGTAGAACTATGTAACGAAAGAATTTTATCAGTTAAAAGTATTATCTTCAATCATTAATAAAGGGACAATCGACTACTCACACAACATATTCATTGAAAGTGTCCATTTTTTCAAAATAATTAAGTTAGTTTCATAAATAAAATATTTCCTAATAGATACGAACAAATTTTCTTAAAGGGTGAAACTATCTGCAGTGCCCATAGGTGATATGAAATGAAATAAGAATAATCAACGATGATTATTTAAAAGAATACGTCTTAGGTCTTAGTGGCTTTCCATCTGCAGTCTCTTCATAGAGTTTTCTCTTTAAGAGATGATAAAGAAATAAAGAAGTATTGTTCGTGGGGTGGGAAGATGGAAAAGGCGGTTTATATTGTATTAAGTGACACAGGCACCTGGTTTTCTAGGTTGATAGGAATGTATACAGGGAAAAGTAAAAATCATGCATCGATTGCTTTTGATGAGGAATTGAATGAAGTATATAGCTTTGGAAGAAAGCAACGATACAATCCTATTAACGGAGGATTTGTGCAGGAAGATGCTCGTGGTGGATTACTGTATCATGCTAATTGTTCCATTTTAAAATACAAAGTATCTTTGGACGAATATGATCGGATGCGTGACAAGGTGCTTACTTTTAAAGCAGAGCAAAAGAAGTATAAGTATAACTTGCTTGGTTTGTTTGGAATTGCTCTTCAGTTAAATATTCAAAGGGAGAATGCCTTCTTTTGTTCGCAGTTTGTTGCTACTATATTGAACGAGTCAACTATAGATATAGCTAAACCATCTTCTGTTCAGCCGCATCAATTTGCTGAATATCCTGACATCGAACTAATTTATGAAGGTAAGCTAATGCACTTTTTAGTGGAAG
>NZ_JBAEAP010000210.1:0-5497 GCF_056205495.1 Psychrobacillus sp.
TTGAAAGCTTTCTAATATATTGATCATATGCAAACGCATTGTTTGCGATGATTTTTTGTAAACATGTACACTACCTGCTAATTCATCGTCTACTATAATTTTATAGAAGATGCCTTGATGCAAGCGCTCTTGAAATCGTTCAAAGGTTTGTAATACTGGAGTCGTTTGGTGATCCTCATATTTTGTATATAGAGGTAGAAAAACTTGCTTTTGAATTTCATATAGCTCTTGCGCATCTTCTATTGTCGCTTTTCTTAGGCTAATTTCTGATGCTATTATGTCAAATACATTATCTAATATATGATAAGCAATAAACTCTCCACGCTTCACCATTTCTTTTATTTCCTGAATCGTTACCCATTTAGCATCTGCCACTTCTTCATATTGAAGCTTTAAATCCTCTTTCTCTACATTTTGTTTTATTAAATAATTATCATCGAAGCCTCGTAAGAATTTAACTGTGAATAAAACCTCTGCCTGCTCCATATTTATATCAATTCCCAGCTCTTCCTTTGTTTCACGGACCGCAGCCATTTCTGAGGTCTCTCCTGCCAATACAGAGCCTGCAGCGGCACAATCCCACATATTTGGCCAGCCTGTTTTCCAAGCCTGACGTTTTTGTATTAAAAGCTGTCCTTCATCATTCATGATCCAAACATGGACAACTTCATGAAAGACCCCCTCTTCCATTTCTTCTCCACGGATATGAGTTTTTCCTGTTTTCTCTCTGTAATGATTAAACGTATCCCATACTTCCATTTTCCCACCAGCCTTGTCATTGTTTAGAATAGTTTATCATAAATCTATTGACCTTCAATAAAAAATATGATATATTATAGGTTGTTAACAATTTAGGTAGAACATAAAAAAGAAATTTGGCATTCTACAAACGTGTTTTTGAACATACTTATTCACACTGGAGCGATTATAGGGTCGCAAGGACGTAAAAGAAGGTAGGGTTTACGTTGCTTAGGTTAGAAGACAACCAGTGGAACAATTTACCGCGGCATTGAAAGCTTAAACCTTTCATGGAAATTATTCACCGAACATTCGGGATGAAATTTAAAAATTCAAAGATTATGTTTTACCTCATACAAATCAAGGGCTGGTCTCCAATGGAGATCAGCCCTTGTCCAATTTATTGGAGAATATAAAAGTTACCCCGATGTATCTCTGATACGTCGGGGCTGTTGTTATAATTCGCTACTTTTCGCTAGACTATTTTGTCTTTTGTAGTATTCCTTAAACGTTAGTAGATAGATAAATCCGCTGAGTAATGCCAAAACAGCAAGTAGAACAAACGTCCACGTGAAGCCAACCCATGTGACAAGCGGCAGAACAAGCGGTGCTATCGTTCTCCCTATAGTATATCTTAAGCTAGCGGCCGCAAAGTACTGTCCACGCATATCCTCTGGTGCTAGCTTAGATACAAAGCTTTCCTGCAAACCTACTGTTGCTAGTTCTCCTAAAGTAAATACAGCCATAGCAAACACGAATACCCAGAAGTTAGCCGTCATTGGGAAAATGAGCATGGCAATAGCATATAAGAGCGACGACAAGAAGAATACTTTGTGCTCCGGATACTTCGTCATCCAACGAGTGACAAACACGGTGAAAATAACTACTAATAAGCCGTTTTCAGATAAAAGTATACCGAAGGAGCCTGCTCCAGTTACCGCCCATTCACGACCAAATAGGTTACCAAGAACTTGAACATCAATTGCTTCCTTCATATAGACAGGAATTAGCATATCCAACTGCATATATGTCTGGGCTAGCAAGATTCCCGCAATGATAAATAGGAAAAACACTTTGTCCTTAACAATTAGTCCATATGCTTTTATTTGATTAATAACTACTTGAACCCAACCGTTTCCACCACTTTCTTTTAATTGCTGCTTTACCTCATCTGGTAATGTTTCCTCTGTTAGGAAACGTAGTGCTAATCCTACTAAACAGAAGATAACGCCTGATATTAGAAGCAATAAGAAACGATGGTTAAAGAATAAAACAGCTCCCACTATAGGTCCAATGACAACCGAAATATTAATAGATGTATAAAATACAGAAAACACCGTACTTCTGTCCTTTTCTGGCACAACATCAGCAACAATTGCCTGACTTGCAGGGTGATAAAATGATCCACACATACCCGCTATCGTAAATGCAACAAAGCTAAGCATTGGTGAATCATACCAAGGAGAATTAGCAAAGGCAAATAAAATAAAAGCAAAACCTTCTGCGGTTGCAGAGAAAAATAACATCGTCCTTCTACCGAATCGGTCCGCACAATAACCCCCGATTAAATTAGCTCCAACAGAAAACACTTGGGACAAGACCAGCAATACCCCTGCCATACTAGCCCCGAATTCATCTGCAAAATATATAGCTAAAAACGGAAAGACCATCCAAAAGCTTAAATTACTGAAAAATTCACCAAACAAACGAACCTGTAAACTACGATTCCAATCTCTAATTCTCATGATGTTGACCTCACCTAGTATTATTCTTGCAAATCCATATATTATTTCGACTTACGTAATAGTTATTTAAATAGTACTATAGTATAAAAAAAGAACTCTCAAAAAAAGTCGTAAACCCTAGGCTGTGTTTACGACTTTTGACTTTAACTAATCAGTCCCTATATGTAACTGCAGTACCTGTAGCTACACACATCATCATGCCCTCACGGATTGTTTCAAAGTCTAAATCTACACCAATTACAGCATTAGCTCCAAGCTTACTAGCAAGAGTCTTCATATCCTCTATAGCTATTTCTCGGCCTTGAGATAGCTTATTTTCATAAGCAGAGCTTCTTCCTCCTACTATATCTGTAACTGAGGCAAAAAGATCTCGTACAACATTTGCTCCCATAATTGCTTCTCCAGACACGATGCCGTGGTATGTTTCAATTGTTTTTCCCTCAATGGTAGGTGTTGTAGTTACTAACATAAACATTCCTCCAATAATTGTAGTTACCTTTATCATACAACACTATCAGTTTATAAGCATTTATTATTCTGAATCTACTGTTTTTTCTTTCTGGTAGGTAGCATATTGAACAGTATATTCAATACGATTGCGGTGAAGCTTCCCGCTACAATACCATTACTTGTTAAAATTCGGACACTCTCTGGTAAGGATATGAATAAGTCAGGAACAACCGTTACACCTAGACCTATACCAATGGAGCACGCAATGATCATAGCGTTATCAGGTGAATCAGAATCTGAAATAATAGTGCTTAGCATTTTAATTCCTTGTGAGATAATCATCCCAAACATTGCAATCATTGCCCCGCCTAGAACAGCCTCTGGAATGATTGTAGTAAGTGAAGATATCTTTGGGATAAACCCTAGAAATATTAGCATACCTCCTGCAATATAAATAACCTTGCGTGTTTTAACTCCAGAAATCTGCATGAGCCCTACATTTTGTGAAAATGTAGTATATGGGAATGAGTTAAAGAATCCACCTAATACCACTGCAATTCCTTCAGCTCGGTAACCTTTTGTTAAATCCTTCTTCTCTATTTTTTTCCCTAGCATATCTCCAAGGGCAAAATATACCCCTGTTGATTCTACTAATGAAACGATAGCTACTAGAGTCATCGTAAGAATAGGAGACCATTCAAATGTAGGCATCCCAAAATACAAAGGCTGAATCATATGAAAAACGTCTGCTTCTTTCACAGCGGTAAAATCTAAAATACCCATAAAATAAGCAGCAACCGTTCCACCAATAATACCTATTAATATAGAAATAGCTTTTACGAACCCTGTAGAAAATCTGTATAATAAAACGATAAAAATTAGCGTACCAAATGACAATAATACGTTTTGAATAGAACCGAAATCTTCTGCTCCTTGTCCTCCACCCATGTTATTAATAGCAACAGGGATTAGAGTAATTCCAATAATAGTAACAACTGAGCCGGTTACTACTGGCGGGAAAAATCGAACTAGCTTCCCAAAAAAACCACTGATTAAAATAACAATAATACCAGAAACAATAATTGCTCCGTATATTGCAGATATTCCATAATCCCCACCGATTGCAATCATTGGTCCCACTGCTGTAAATGTACATCCTAAAACTACTGGTAAACCAATCCCAAAAAATCTATTGCTCATTACCTGTAAAATAGTTGCAACTCCGGACATTAAAATATCGATTGCAACTAAATAGGTTAACTCCTCTGAGCTGAGCCCAAGAGCACCTCCTACTATAAGAGGTACAATAACTGCTCCTGCATACATTGCTAATACGTGCTGTAAGCCAAGTGTGGTGTTTTTAAATATATTATTCATATGTAGGTGCACCTTCTAAAAATTCTACTTTGCCATCTTCCAAGGATTGAATAATAGCTAGTGATTCTACGCGAATACCTTTTTCGCGAATCAATTTTCCACCAGGCTGGAAACCTTTTTCAATAACAATCCCTACACCTGCTGTAGTAGCTCCTGCTTGCTCGATAATTTCAAGCAATCCAAGGACAGCTTGTCCATTTGCTAGGAAGTCATCTATGATTAATACAGTTTCTCCTTCTTGCAGGAAATCTTTTGAGACAGAAATATCGCTAGTAATATTTTTTGTAAAGGAATGTACCTGTGACGTCAATAAGTTTTCAGACAGAGTTACAGATTTGCTTTTCCTCGCAAATACAACAGGAACCCCAAGTTCAAGGCCCGCAAACATAGAAGGTGCAATCCCAGAAGACTCAATCGTCAAGATTTTTGTTATTCCCGCTTCCTTATAACGATTGGCTATTTCTTCACCAATAGCCTTAATCACAACAGGATCAATTTGATGATTTAAAAAAGCATCCACCTTTAAAACGTCCTTTGATAAAACCTTGCCTACTTCTACAATTTTATCCTTTAATAACTTCACTTGGATTCCTTCTTTCCTCATATTTGGATACAAAAAAACTCGAATGACAAAGCCCCACCCTAAGAGTGGAGCAATGGCATTCGAGTTATAAATCGAATAATAAAATAAATGGTACACAAAGTGTCCCAATCATTTAACCATGCCACTCATAGTCGACTTCTTTACGGTAAGTCGGTAGAAACTTGCAGGCCATATCCCTGCTATTATACGAGTATACGAAATTTGATTGCTCTCATTATAGCACGGTATTATTCTTTTACAATAATGTATAAAAAAGTTCAATCATTCTTAAAATTCTGTTCATAATCGCTATTATTACAGGCGTGTATCCTTTCTTCGGTTCTTCTTATAATCTTTCTCATAAAAAAAGGAACACCATGAAGCGATGTCCTTGAAAAGATAACTTGTATAATTGGAAATAATATAGTCAGAAATTTATCTAAGGGCTTAAGAAGAGGTAAGACACTTGTGCGCATTAGAATTTGGTAGGAAAATGCTTAAATTTTAACAGAAGATACCCTTTTGTTACCTGAACCTCTATAGAATTATGTGAATATAAAAGGAAATTTTAGTTGTTCGGAGTGAAGGCGGCGACTCCTAGGGG
>NZ_JBAEAP010000211.1:0-1842 GCF_056205495.1 Psychrobacillus sp.
GTATAACAGCCGATGATATACTGGAAATTTGCTATAGATTTCAGAAGGAGGTTATACAAAAGTGATAACACAGACTGAAAAAGGGCTACCCAACCTATTTATCAAAAGCATTATCAGTTCATATGGAACAATCATAGCAGGGATTATAATTATATTAATTTTCAGCATTATGAGCCCATCTTCATTTGCCACGGTAGAAAATGTCATTAATATTTCACGTCAAATTTCCTTTTTAGTTATTATTGCTGTTGGGGCTACACTAGTTTTGTCTGTTAGTGAATTTGATTTATCTATAGGTGCCATTACCAGCTTAGGTGGAGTAATGGCAGCAAAACTAGCAACAGAAGGAGTACCCATTTTCTTTTGTATTCTTATTCCTGTCTTGGTTGGTTTAGTTGTGGGCATTATCAATGGATTAATTATTACACAATTTAAAGTTTTATCGTTTGTAACAACTCTTGCTATGGGAACTATTATTGGTGGTTTTACTTTTTGGTTTACAGGTGGTTCTACTATTTTTGAAAACATTCCTGAGGGGTTTAAATGGATTGGTCAAACAAACCTCTCTGTTATACCATTTCTTTCTATTATCATGTTGGTTATAGTCCTTGTATTTTGGTTTCTGATGACACAAATGGTAGTTGGACGAAGATTATATGCAATTGGTGGAAATGAACGAGCAGCCCAATTATCAGGGATAGCAATAAAGAAGTATAAAACATTATCTTTTGCTTTATGTGGGATGTTAGCTGCCTTTGCAGGAGCGTTATTAGCCTCACGGCTAGGTTCTGCTCATCCAACTGGTGGTGATGGCTTTTTCTTAAATGCTTATGCTGCAGTATTCCTTGGAATGACGGTTGTCAGGAATGGTACGCCTAACATACTTGGTACGTTATTTGGCGCTGCTATTCTTGGTATTATATCAAACGGCCTAACGATTTTAGAGGTTCCAACTTTTTCGCAAAATGTCATTACTGGCTTTATAATAATTGCAGCATTAATTGTTCAAAAGTTGGGGCGTGAAAATGTTTGATTACATTGCAAGAACATTTTTTAAATAAGAATAAAACGGAACATCGTCCATTTTTAACAGGATATTTTGTTTGTGGAGATCGGACGTGGAGACTGCACTTTCTTATATTAATAAGCCGTATGTCCGGGAATAGATGCCGTTGAAGTGGGAATTCCAAGTAAAAAAAAGTTATGTAATCTTATTCTGAGCCCATCTAAAGCAAAGATAAGAAAGGAAGGGTGAAAATGAACTATATCGCGGCTTTTGATTTGGGAACAACCGCCATCAAAGGTGTTTTGTTGAATCAGGAAGGACAAGTGAAAGTAAGGCATTCGTACAATATTCATACTTATTACGGAAAAAATAATGAAAAAGAGCAAAATCCTGAAGAGTGGTGGAAAGGTCTTCAAGCTATTACCCACGAGTGGTTTACTATGAAAGGAATTCCTCCAGCATCCATAAAAGCAATTACATTTAGTAGCCAAATGGAAGATGTTATTTTGATAAAAGAAGGAGAGTGCACAAATCGAGCAATTCTTTATTCTGATAATCGGGCATTCAGTGAAGCTCTGTCAATTAATCAACAGTTCCCTGATTTGAAAAAAATAGTTGGAAATACAATAACTTCCTCTACACCTGTTTCTAAATTAGTCTGGCTAAAGAATCATGAACTTATGGATTCGGATGAAAAGGTACATGTCGTATTCAGTGCGAAAGACTATATTATTTATAAGTTAACAGGTTCTATTGTAACAGACTACGTCACTGCATCTACTTCAGGAATTATGAATATTAAATTAAGAAAATGGAATGATGACTTATTAAACGCC
>NZ_JBAEAP010000212.1:0-1533 GCF_056205495.1 Psychrobacillus sp.
ATATTGAAAAAAATATTTTATACAGGGATTTTCCTAGGATCTATTCTGTTAGCTGGATGTAGTCCTAATGAGAAAACAGAAGTACAGGGACCAGCAAAAGAAGAGAAAACGAAAGAGGCAGCTAACGATCAAGAAGTACACGTACTACCGATATCCGACACTGATAAAGAAGTCATTTCAAACACCCCTTTAGAATTGACACAAAATCAAAAAGAAACCTACTACAAGCGATATGCTACAATCATAGAAGATATAAATTCAGAGGTTCCAGACGCAGATTTGGAACTTGTTCCGTTTGAAGAATTTAAGTCGGACGAATGGGTTACACTAGATGACTTTAGACAAATAGCATTTGATATGGCCACTAACGAATGGAAAATGGTGCGTTAGTACCGTAAGAATTCTGCCCTTTGGCGGAATTCTTACATATGATTCTACCCAAGATTCCACTATATAAATACGAGAGAGGATCGACTTTCTCCTCCCCCTTATTGAAGTAAAGCACCCGTTAGTTCAAGAAAGATAAAATTAGAATCCAAGGGATTTCTCTACTTCTTCACTTGTCTTTGGTAATTCCATTCCCTTTTCCCAAATTAAAACTTTATCTTTTGGCGTACCGTAATAAATTGTTTTTACTTCTATACCCCTGTATTCTTCTTGTTCTTTAATATCAATAAAATCATACCCTTTTTCTAATGCATAAGGAGGCTCTGCTTCTTTCTTTACTATCGGTCGTAGTGGAGTTATATAAAAATCCCCTTCCTTGTCCATATCATATTTTATTCTATTTAAACTATATCCATCGTTTATCTCGGCATAGTATACAATCTTCCCATCCTCCATTTGACTGATATCTCTAATTCCCACTACATCTGTGGCAACACTGGTGATTTCCCATTTGAATAAGCCGACGTATCCCAGAATAATAATGCTCATTAATAATGCACTTATTAGTCCACCTTTAATAAAGGCTTTTAATCGTACTCTTTTCCACGCAGTAGAAATGTTTTTTATAACATTGCCATCATTTCTATTTTCTATTATTTTTTTCTCGGGAATATGAACTTCATCTTGAATTCTCTCTAATTCCATTTTGCAGTTATCGCAATACGAAAGATGTTCTTCCACCATTCTCTTACTATCATTACTACAAACATTGTCGTAATACAACGGAAGCATATCTTGAATTACTTCACAGGATATTTTACTCATTACTACTCCTCCTCTAACAAGTCTTGTATTTTGCGTTTAGAACGGTGAAATGTGACTCTCGCCCAACTTTCTGTTTTCTCAAAAAGCTCACTTATTTCTTTAAAGGAAAGCTCTCCAAATACTCTTAGTGTAAAAACTTCTTTGTAAGGCTCTTCTAAATGATGCAAGACCTTATGCAAACGAAAAGTCTCTTCTTTGTTTAATATCATTTCTCCAATACTTTTTTCACTTGCTTGTTCTGGTATTTCATCTGTAACAAATCGCTTTTGCTTGTCCAGATAGGTAAAGTAGGTATTCTTAGCAATTTGACAAAGCCAAACA
>NZ_JBAEAP010000213.1:0-4491 GCF_056205495.1 Psychrobacillus sp.
GCATTTGAAAATGCAGAACAAAACGGTATAGCATCGATAATGGTAAATAGTCAATTTGTAGATTATCCAGTGTACAAGAAAGCTAAAAATATAGTAATAGATTCCGAATTAAATAATCGGAATATTAGAATAAATAATAAAAAATAAAAGCTTTGTTAAAGTTATTGGTTTATTTTGACTAACAATTCTTTTTTATAGTGACGGCTGGAAAGATTATATAAGAGACCTACAAATAACTATTAAAATCATAAATATATTATGAAACTGGGGTTGGTGACAGTTTTTCTGCTTTGTTTATGCGAGTAAATTTATTAGCGCTTTATCGATGCTAAAGCTGTTCCCGTTTATTGATTGGAGCGCCAGACGGCGACTCCTACGGGATGAGTGAGACAGATAAGACATCATAACCACGCGCGTAAGCGATGGGTGATGGCTTATCGCTCACCCCGAGGAAAGCGTCCGGATGGTGCGGAAATCAATTCTACTTTCTAATTTAAAGATTTCTTTTTCTATGCATCATAAATCTACCCTACTCTTTAACATAGCCAAAATAAAAAACAAAGGATGATTTGATATGAAAATAACAAATATAGAAGTTAAGACTGTGCCAATTAGTAGTCCAATTAGAAATGCTTATATTGATTTTAGTAAAATGACAGCCTCTGCATTAGCCATCACAACAGATGTGGTAAGAGATGGAAAGCCAGTCGTTGGTTATGGATTCAACTCGAATGGCCGATATGCGCCTACAAGTCTATTACTTGAACGATTTATTCCTAGGTTACTTGAGGCTGAGTCGAAAGATATTTTAACAGATGATGGGACTAATCTTGATCCACATAAAATACATGCCATCATTATGGCAAATGAAAAACCGGGGGGACACGGAGAAAGAACGGTTGCGGTTGGTGTAATAGACATGGCTGTATGGGATGCAGTGTCCAAAATAGAAGGAAAGCCTTTATATCAGCTTCTTGCAGAACGATATGGGAATGGTCAGGTAGACGAAAAGGTATACATTTATGCAGCTGGAGGCTACTATTTCCCAGACAAAGGCTTAACGGAACTCCAAGATGAAATGAAGGGTTATCTTGAGCTCGGCTATAAGGACGTGAAAATGAAGGTTGGCGGTGCTTCTTTAAGTGAAGATATAAAGCGTATCGAAGCAGTTTTAGAGATTTTACCTTCAGGAAGTGGACTGATGGTCGATGCAAACGGTCGTTTTGACTTAGACTATGCAATTGAATTTGGAGAGAAGATTAAAGACTATGAATTAATCTGGTATGAAGAAGCGGGAGACCCTCTGGACTTTCATCTGCAGGCTGAACTTTCCAAGAGATATCCACATGCCATCGCAACTGGGGAAAATATTTTTTCCTTACAGGATGCAACCAACTTAATCCGATATGCAGGCATGAACCCGGAGAAAGACTTTCTTCAATTTGACTGTGCGCTTAGCTATGGATTAGTAGAATATCTACGCATTTTAGAAATGTTAAATGAACACGGCTGGTCCTCTAGACGTTGTATACCTCATGGAGGTCATCAGATGTCACTGAACATAGCTGCGGGATTAGCACTTCATGGGAATGAATCATACCCAGGCGTATTTCAGCCATTTGGTGGATTTGCCGATAACTATGCCGTTGAAGACGGATATGTAAGGCTTCCGGACATTCCAGGCATTGGTTTTGAAGCAAAATCAGATTTGTATAGCTTGCTATCATCCATCGGGAAATAAGTAAGGTTATATCATAGAGAAGGAAGGCGAGAAGTTGTCTAATAAACTGGAGTTTGATCATAAAACGGCCGCGGAGTATGACAAAGGGATAAGAAGAAATCTCCCTACATACGATCCAATGCTTCGGCTTTCGCAAACTTTTCTACGGGCAAACTTAAAAGAGGAAGCCTCTCTCCTAGTCGTTGGAGGTGGAGGAGGTAACGAGCTAAATGCTTTTGGACCTAGCAATGCAGAATGGAAGTTTACCGTTGTAGATCCATCAAAGGCGATGCTTGAGGTGGCGAGGATGAAGGTAGAGCAACTGGACATGGATAATCGGGTCGATTTCTTCAATGGAACAATTGAGTTAGTTCCACCTGATTATACATTTGATGCAGCAACATGTATCTTAGTTCTTCATTTCATACCGGAAGTAAAGGATAAGCTGGCACTCTTAAAACAAATTAGAGCTCACTTGAAACCGGGAAGCCCTTTTATACTCGTTAGTAAATACGGAGATCCGAATTCGTTAGAGTTTAAAGAACTGGTTAACCTTTGGAAAAACTATTGGCTGGATACGACGAACTTGTCAGAAGAGAAGGTAGAGGAGTTAATGAACGCAACATTAACCGAATCATCTATCTCAGAAGAAGAAATTCGAAGTTTACTTTCTGAAGCTGGGTTTCACCGGATTGCAAACTTTTTCAAGACGAATCACTTTGGCGGTTGGATCTGTCATGCTTTATAAATTACGAAGAAGTCTTGTGTTAAAAGAGAACTATAAAAACTATGCAGCTCTTGCACTAGCCCTAGTAAGTTTTTTTATCATATTTCTATCTTTACCAGACACATTCTCGTACTCGGCTAAAATCATGACCGGCATTATTACGTCAGGAATTATCTTATGGGCTTTAGAGCCTATTCCTATGGGTCTTACAGGTCTAATTATCTTATTGCTTATGCTTGTTCTCAAAGTAGCAGATACCTCCGTTATATTTAGTGGCTTTGCTTCGCCAGCTACTTATTTAATTGTTGCTGGAATGATGCTAGCAACGGCAGTCAATGAAACCTCTCTTATTAGAAGATTGACCTACAAGATTTTAATAAGGTGGGGAAGTCATGCGAAGGGCTTATTAGGAAGTATCATTATCATTCAGCAAATCCAAGCATTTTTTATTCCAACTACCGCGGTTCGAACTGCCTTAATAATGCCGGTTTCGAAAATGATTATCGAGATTGTTAATGCAAAGCCGGGAAGTAATTTAAGGAAAATGATTATGCTAGGAGTCGCCTATGGGGGAGTTATTAGCGGAACTGCAGTCATGACTGCTGCAATCGGTAATATATTAACGGTGGAGATTCTTAATCGTTTTGCAGGAGTGAACATCACGTATTTCCAGTGGTTCCTTTATACGTTTCCGTTATGGCTCATATTAATTCCTTCCATATGGATTCTTCTATTAAAGGTATTTCCTTTACCAAAAGAACAGCAAAGCTTCCCTATGATTCAAGGCGAAATGAAAAAGAGACTAGAAGAGTTAGGACCGGTCAATAAAAAAGAAATCAACTGTCTCATCATCTTAATTTTAATCGTTAGTTTATGGTTAACGGAACCGCTCCATGGGATGCATCCGAGTATTCCCGCTTTATTGGGTGTCGTTCTCTTGACCCTGCCTCAAGTAGGGATTGCCTCTTGGGAAAAGGTGATTCAAATTAATTACAATACCGTTTTGTTGTTGAGTGTCACTTTATCGATGGGGTATGTGTTTGTCGACTCTGGTGCGGCGGATATAATTAGTAACTATTTGAGTGTAGATTGGTTTACGAATATTATTCAATATCCTTTATTGGCGGTATTGGTAGTTAGTGTGATGGCACAATTGTTCCATAAAATGATTTCTAATGTTTCCACAGCAGTTGTGATCTTGGTTCCTATTATAATTAGCGTTGCTCAAAATGCAGGGCTAGACCCGTTAACAATTGGCTTCGCAACTGGTTTATCATGTGTCTTCGGTTATATGTTAGTTGTAGAATCGATGTCTAACGTAATCGCTCATAGCAGCGGAATGATTTCACAAAAAGACTTTTTAAAGCCTGGATTGTACGCAACTATTATAACCATTATCGCTACAGTCTTGGTTGCAGCGACTTGGTGGAAGTGGATTGGTTTAGTTTAAAATGTGAGGAGGAATGTAGATGTTGCCTTTACAAGATATCACCGTAGTATCCTTAGAGCAGGCCGTGGCCGCACCCTTTGCTACAAGACAATTAGCAGACCTAGGGGCCCGAGTGATCAAAGTGGAGAGACCGGGAATGGGTGATTTTGCACGTAACTATGATAATACTGTCAATGGTATGTCGAGTCACTTTGTATGGATCAACCGATCTAAAGAATCTTTGGCTCTTGATTTGAAACAAGAAGAAGCGAAAAACGTTTTAGAAAAACTACTTTCTAAAGCAGATGTATTCATTCATAATTTAGCACCTGGCGCGGTAGATCGGCTCGGCTTTAGTGCCGCAGAGCTTAAAGAAAAGTTTCCACAGCTCATAATTTGCAGCATCTCCGGATATGGTAGTGACGGTCCTTATATGAACAAAAAAGCATATGATTTGTTAATCCAATGTGAAGCAGGACTTGTGTCCGTAACAGGTACAGAAGATTCTCCATCTAAATCAGGAATATCAATTGCCGATATTGCTGCAGGAATGTACGCATATACTGGCATTTTAACAGCTATAATTGCTCGCTACAAAACGGGAAAAGGAGCAGT
>NZ_JBAEAP010000214.1:0-4193 GCF_056205495.1 Psychrobacillus sp.
AATAGAGGTGCTTTTAGGTAATGCTGTTGGGCCTCGTCTCATTCTTTCTGGTGTTATTCAGGGCTTGGGTGCAGAGGCAGTATTCGCAGCTACCCGCTATAAACGATTTGACCTTTGGGTGTTAATGCTTGCTGGTGCAGGTTCTGCAGTGTTTAGCTTTGTATATGGATATTTTTTAGGAGGATTTACCGTTTATACTACTGGATATGTCCTTTTTATGCTTGTCGTACGGATCTTTAGTGGGACGTTAATTGCTGGTGTAGGCGGCAAAGCCATAGCTGATGGCTTGCTTGCAACGGGTTCGTTAAGAGGATATTCTATTTCACGGTCTAAAAAAGGTGATGCACGTGTCTAATGTTATCCGTCTCGAAAATGTTTCTTTTTCATTTCCTGATGAAGAGATTCCTGTATTATCAAATTTTTCGATGTCTATTGAACAGGGAGAGCGCGTTGTAATCACTGGTCCAAGTGGCTGCGGGAAAAGTACATTGCTATATTTGTGCAACCGCCTCTACCCTGACAATTGCGATGGAATAGTTTCCGGGGAAATAGAGCTTTTTGGTAAGAAAAGCGATTCTTATCGACCAGGCGAGGTCAATCATCGTATCGCTACCGTCTTTCAGGATCCAGATGCGCAGTTTTGTATGCCAACCGTTGAGGAGGAGCTTGCCTTTACTTTAGAGAATTTACTCGTGGCGCGAGAGGACATGGATTCAAGAATTGCAGAGGTATTGGTGTCAACCAAGTTAACCGCTTACCGTCATTCCGTCATTCAGTCGCTTTCCGGAGGAATGAAACAAAGAGTCGCCACGGCTTGTGCGCTCATTATGAAGCCAGAGGTTTTATTGTTAGATGAGCCGATCACACACTTAGATCCATATACTGCAAAGCAATATATTGAATGGTTGGATACACTGCAGCAAAGCTCTGGATTAACGATATTAGCAATTGAACACAAGCTAGACCTTTGGGAAGACTTCTTTCATCGTCGAATTAGATTAAAGGAAAACAGAACTTCCTTTAGCAAATACACGAGAAGGAAGAGCATGATTCAAGAAGAGATTGCACTACAAGTAGAGAGGATAAATACAAAAACCTTTCTAAAACCAACCTCATTTAATTTAAACAAAGGAGAGGTTGCAGTATTAGCGGGACCAAACGGCAGTGGAAAATCCACATTATTAAAGGCTCTTTCAGGTGTTCTGCCAGCTGAAGGTAAGGTCCAGCCAAGCTTGTTAGGCTATGTACCACAGTCACCAGAATTTTTGTTTGTTACAGGAAGAGTAAAAGAGGAGGTCTCTTTTGGTGGAGGATCAAACACAGAAGAATTACTAGAACGACTTGATTTATCTAGCATCTCAGAGGCCCATCCATTTTCTATCAGCCATGGACAAAAACGTCGCCTAGCTATAGCTGTTATGCTTTGCCAGAACCGTGAAGTAATTTTGATGGATGAACCAACTTCTGGTCAGGACTCTGCTAATCTGGCAGAACTTTTAAAAGTCGTAGATGAGCGTTCTAGGGCAGGTACTACTTTTCTAATCGTAACCCACGATATGGAATTTGCGTATAAGGTAGCCGATTCCATCTTATTGATGAGGAACGGAGGAGTGACAGGGAAATATAGTGCGACTAGCTTTTGGGATAAGAAAGATTTAATGCTAGAACATCAATTACTACCCCCTAAGCGAGGTCCTGTCTATGCGTACTAGCCTTCATAGGATGAATCCGTCCGTTAAGTTTGTGATTGTAATGATTTGCATGCTTTCACTAGCATTCTTTTTCGATCCATGGACACCACTAGTTTTTTGGTTCAGCATTATTGTGATGCAAATATTCTTAAGCAATATATCCTGGAAAAACTGGGTCTTACTGATGCTTCCTTTCGTAATCGCAGCTTTTGGTTACCTTTGGACCACTCTTCTATTTGCAGAGAGCGGGACTGGAACTGTTCTTTGGTCCATCGGTTCTGTCGATATAACGGAAAGCCAATTAAACCATGCCTTATCCTTAAGCTTTCGGGTGTTGGCCTTTTCTAGTCTGAGCCTATTATTCGCTCTAACAACCGACCCAATTATATTTATACGGAGTCTAATGCAACAGTTGAAGCTGTCTCCTAAAATTGCTTATGGTATTATGGTTGGTTATCAATTTTTACCGCTTTTAAAGGACGAGTTTATACAAGTTCAACAAGTACAGAAACTGAGAGGACTAAGCGACGACTCCAATATTTTTAAAAGACTGATTGGTTTACGTCGCGTATTGATTCCTATGCTTTCTGGGGCTGTTCGTAAGGCTGAAAGAGTGGCGTTCGCAATGGAAGCAAGAGGCTTTACGGGAGAACCTAGAAAAGTCTTTTATCATGAAGTGCCTATTGAAAAGAAGGATTTTATACTAGCGTTCTTGTTTATTTGTGTTTTACTAATTAGTTGTAGCACTAGTATGTGGCTACCGTAAAGAAAAAGAGTGTCTCCAGACCTGGATGACACTCTTCTTTCATTTATGGCAACTCGCTTTCCACTAACTCTATATAGTCCTGATCATCTATTAATTTAAATAGGAAGTAATCTATACTTTTTTGCAGAGAAAGGCTTTGTAACAACGATAAATCATCTAGCATGATTACCATCTCCATCCGCTCCCCCTGTTTTGTCTCTACATAAATAACTTGATTTAAAACAAAGGCTGTTGAACCTCCCTTGGCACCGATATGATGAAACTTTTGCTGATTACTTTCATAGGCAAGAGGCCATTCTAAAATGTCTCTTAAAGTACTAGTGACAGTTGATGAAAATTCATTGTTCGATATACGAGAAACAATTTCTCCGTAGGCCTCTGCAGAAGCTCCAGTCAACCGATCTGACCATATGCGTTGAATGTCCATTGAAACATCCGAAACATCTGTTACTGCGAATTGTTTAGACCTTAACAGTTGACTGACTTCTGTAGCTAATGAACGATATTCCTCCATGGGCATATTATTCAATCTATTTATTACTGCCTTATTGCTTAGATCTTCCTTTTCCTTAAGGTAGCTGGATATACCTAGAGCGCCTACAATCGGATAGATTTCCTCATGATTCTCAATATCCAACACTTCCAGCCTATTGTTGATTGCGTCTAGCCCGAGCAGCTCCATGAGATATTCCGTGTTAGCGTTCGAGCTATACTGAATCATCCCTTTAGCAACCTCCTGCAGTGTTGGCGGTCTTGTTTCTAAGCTATCTAACCAGGCTTCGTGGGCTCCCCCATCGGTGTTTGGAATATAATAAACATCTAAATCCTCTAAGCCTATTCTAGTTGTAGGATCAATCTTTCCCTCTTCTACTTGGAAGGCATATTCCATCGCAACCACAATTTTTACGACACTTGCGAGAGGACGATTCTCCTCCACATTGTAACTAACAAGGACATTACCATCCTTTGAAAAATACAGAGATGAAGTATCGGGATATTCTATAAGATGCTCTAAAACAGTATTAGACTCAGGACTTCCCAAAATATCGTTTAATAGCCAATATAGTACCCCCCCTATAACAACAAAAAGGGAAGCATATATGATTAACCTTTTTTTCGTATAGGTTTTTTTGTCCAAGAAAATTCCAAGGATAATAAGTAGGAGGATTCCTATCCATATATTAAAACCAAAAAATAAATGTGCTAGGATAACCGTCAACAATACTACCATATTTATAATAATGGATGAAATTTCCCATTTACCTATGTTTTTTACATCCTTTAGAGGAAGTAGGGTGAAGAACGCATAGATTCCAATACCAATCCACATATAAATGCTCATCGTATCCTCCTAATACTTTCTTTTTAAAACGATTATATTAATAGCGTGCCAAATCATTAATCCCGTCAGTAGAAACCATATTGCTAGCTTGTATGATTCGTAGCCTATTTCGTTTATATATGAGTCATATAGCTCAATCACGAACCATCCAAAGGGGGCAAACGGAAATATGATGCTGTAGGATTTGTGAGCGATTGCGTTGCCTCTTTCATCCTTTCCTTCACTACTCCATTCAAATTTGAAGCTTATATAGCAAGCAACAAAAAAGATAATTACATAAACAAGCCTTAATATACCAAATACAACCTCTGTCATTTTCTATTCCCCCTCTTTCTTATATTGAAATACATCCGTTAAATCCACTTCAAATAGCAATGTAATGTCAAAGGCTAGC
>NZ_JBAEAP010000215.1:0-5036 GCF_056205495.1 Psychrobacillus sp.
TTATGAGATCTAAAGAAAGTATAGACTATTCAGTTTGAATATTATGCCTATATGTAGCTGTTCTAAATAGTATCTATTTAGTTTGCGCTTGTAAAAATTCTTCTACCTGGTCCGGTGTTTTCGCATTTGCACTATGCAGGTGAGCTTTTTTCTCGCCGTTTTGGTATATAAGTAGGCTAGGAATCCCCATTACTTCATACTTTTCAGCGATTTCAGGTAGTTCATCACGATTTACTTCATACCATGCGTAATTATTATACTTTTCCATGATTGGATCGATAAACATTTCCATACGACGACAATCAGGACACCAGCCTGCTTCAAATTTTACTAATACCTCTTGATCACCAGAAATGATTTCATTAAATTGTTCAGTTGTAGTAATTTTTTTCATTATAAGATACCTCCAATGATAATACATACAGTTTACACTGTTTCCCAAATAGGAGAAAGAAAAATGTATTAAATTATTCATTTTATTATTGCGAAAATTTAAACATTGCACTAGAATAATAGATATAGAGATTGCTTCTATTTTTTTTGTAATTAAAATGAATGAGCGTTCATTCAAGATGAAGGGGAGGCTTTGCACGTGACATATCAAATTAAAAAAGCAGCTGTACTTGGTTCAGGGGTAATGGGATCTGGGATTGCAGCTCACTTAGCAAACATCGGTATACCAACACTTTTGCTGGATATCGTACCAAAAGAAGTTAGTAAAGAGGATGAAGCAAAAGGACTTACATTGGAGCATCCTTCCGTACGTAATCGTTTTGCGGAAACTGCCGTACAGAAATTATTAAAGCAAAAACCAGCACCATTAACATCGAAAAAGAACCTGCAATTAATCACGGCAGGGAATTTAGAGGATGATCTTGAAAAGCTAAAAGATGTGGACTGGATTATAGAGGTAGTAGTAGAAAACTTAGATATTAAGAAAAATTTATATGACAAAATAGATGCAGTTCGTAAGCCAGGCACAATTATAAGCTCTAACACTTCAGGAATCAGTATCAATGCAATGGTAGAAGGTAGATCAGAAGACTTTGGCAAGCATTTCCTTGGAACTCATTTCTTCAACCCACCTCGTTATTTGAAGCTATTGGAAGTGATTCCTGCTAATACGACTGCTCCTGAAGTAGTGGAATTCATGCAAAACTTTGGTGAGGATGTGCTTGGAAAAGGTGTTGTTCTTGCAAAAGATACGCCTAACTTCATAGCCAACCGAATTGGAACATACGGTTTACTTGTAACCCTTCGTGAGATGCAAGCAAGAGGCTACTCGGTTGGAGAGGTAGATTCTGTTACTGGTCCACTTATTGGCCGTCCGAAGTCTGCAACGTTCCGTACGCTTGATGTAGTAGGTCTTGATACATTTGCTCACGTAGCAAAAAACGTATATGACCAAACAACAGGGGAAGAGCAAAAAGTATTCGAAGTACCCGCTTTCATGCAAAAAATGCTTGAAAACAAGTGGCTTGGTGCTAAAACAGGGCAAGGCTTCTTCTTAAAAGAAGGCAAAGAAATTAAAGAATTAGATCCGGAAACTTTGGAATATGGACCAATGAAGAAGCTGAAAACTCCTTCTATGGAAATGGCAAAGCAGCAAAAAGGCTTAGCCGCTAAAGTGAAAACGTTAACATATGCAAAGGATCGCACAGGAGAGCTTTTATGGAGTATTTTAAGTCCAACACTTATCTATTCTGCTCAGCTTCACGGTGAAATTGCAGATGATATCGTTGCAATTGACAATGCAATGAAATGGGGCTTCGGCTGGCAGCAAGGACCTTTTGAAATTTGGGATGCAATCGGAGTAAAAGACTCTGTTGAAAAAATGACGTCTGAAGGATATGAGATCCCTGCTTTCGTTCAGTCTTTACTAGATAAAGGTTTTAGTTCCTTCTATAAAGAGGATAACGGAGAGTTGTTCTTCTTTGACGGGTCGGATTACCAGGCGGTACCAGTCAATGAAAAGACGATTAACTTAAAAAGCTACAAGAAAAAGCATGGTGTCATTAAGTCGAATTCAGGAGCTAGCCTGATCGATTTAGGAGATGGAATTGCATTGCTAGAGTTCCACTCTAAGTCCAACTCTATCGGGTTAGATATTCTTCAAATGATCAACTACGCTATTGACGAAGTTGAGAAAAACTTTAAAGGGCTTGTTATTAGTAACCAAGGGAAAAACTTCAGCGTTGGGGCAAACCTTGGAATGATTCTAATGGAAGCTCAGGATGACAATATTTTTGAACTAGATTTCGTTGTTCGTCAATTCCAAAACGCGACGATGAAAATTAAATACTCTGCCAAGCCAGTAGTTGTTGCTCCATTTGGAATGACATTAGGTGGAGGAGCAGAGGTAACTCTACCAGCTGCACACATTCAAGCATCTACTGAAACGTATATGGGTCTTGTTGAAGCTGGTGTTGGACTAATCCCTGGTGGTGGGGGCAATAAAGAGCTATACATGAAACATCTAAAAGGAATTCCAAATGGAGTTCAAATAGATTATTTAAATGTAGCTAGCAAGGTATTTGAAACAATCGCTATGGCTAAGGTATCCACGTCAGGTGAAGAGGCACGCGAAAATAATTTCTTAAGCATGGCTGATGGTATTAGCGTAAACCCAGATCATTTAATCTACGATGCTAAGCAAGCTGCACTTGCTCTTGCAGATGTAGGCTATAAGGCACCGATTCGTGAGAAGGTTCCAGTAGTAGGTTCTCCAGGATATGCGGCATTGTTATTAGGAGCTGAAGGCATGTTCTTATCTGGATACATTAGTGAGCATGACTTGAAAATCGCTAAAAAGCTTGCGTATGTCATCGCTGGCGGTGAGGTCCCATACGGTACTTTAGTAGATGAGCAGTATCTGTTGAACCTAGAGCGCGAAGCTTTCTTAAGCTTAGTTGCAGATCCAAAGTCTCAGGCAAGAATGCAGCACATGTTAGTGAAAGGTAAACCATTACGCAACTAGACTGCGTTAGGTAAAAGGAGGAGAACTCATGCGTGAAGCAGTTATCGTAGCAGGTGCAAGAACACCAGTTGGTAAAGCGAAAAAAGGATCTCTAGCTAATGTACGCCCAGATGATTTCGGGGCATTGGTGGTAAAAGAGACGTTAAAAAGAGCGGGCGGATACGACGGCCCAATAGATGATTTAATTTTAGGATGTGCAATGCCTGAAGCGGAGCAAGGGATGAATGTGGCTCGTAATATCGGTGCACTTGCTGGACTTCCAGATACAACACCAGCGATCACAATCAATCGTTTCTGTTCCTCAGGCTTACAATCAATCGCTTATGCGGCTGAACGTATTATGCTAGGCCACTCTGAAGCAATTATTGCCGGAGGAGTAGAGTCAATGAGTATGGTTCCAATGATGGGGAATGTCATTCGACCAAATGCTCATTTAGCAGAAACCGCGCCTCAATATTATATGGGAATGGGGCATACAGCGGAGCAGGTGGCGAATAAGTATAATGTGAGCCGTGAAGACCAGGATGCATTTGCTGTTCGTTCACATCAGCTTGCTGCAGCGGCAATTGCAGCTGGTAAGTTTAACGATGATATCGTTCCGGTTGAAGTGATCAAGCATTTCGTAGATGAAAACAACAAAGCGCAATCGAAAAAATTTATGTTCGAAATGGATGAGGGTGTACGTCCAGGAACAACAGTAGAAACACTTGCAAAATTACGTCCAGCATTCAACGTGCGTGGTTCTGTAACTGCAGGTAATGCATCTCAAACTTCGGACGGTGCAGGCGCAGTATTAGTGATGGATCGTGAAGTTGCAGAGGCACAAGGCTTAAAGCCGATAGCAAAATTCCGTTCATTCGCAGTTGGAGGCGTGGCTCCAGACGTAATGGGTATCGGACCAATCGTTGCGGTACCTAAAGCATTGAAAATTGCAGGTCTATCTATTGAAGATATCGACCTTTGGGAGATCAATGAAGCATTCGCTTCTCAATCCATCCAAGTCGTTCGTCACTTAGGTATCGATTTAGATAAAGTAAATGTAAACGGTGGAGCTATCGCACTAGGGCATCCACTTGGAGCAACAGGTTCTATCTTAACTCTAAAAATGATGAGCGAACTTAGAAGACAAGGGAAGCAATTCGGAGTTGTGACGATGTGTATCGGTGGAGGCATGGGAGCAGCTGGAGTATTTGAACTTCTTTAATTTTAAGGTGGAAATGCGCTTTGATTGAAGGGCGCATTTCACAATCAATTAAACAAACGTTTACACACAATAGGAGGAGAAGGAAATGACACAAGTTCAAGATGCAATTAAAGGTGGAAGCTTTTTAGTAGAAGATATTGAGGCAAGCCGCGTATTTACACCAGAGGATTTCAATGATGAGCAAAAAATGATTGCTAAAACAGCAGAAGACTATGTAAAAAACGAAGTATTACCTGTTGTGGAAAACCTAGAAAATCATGAGTTTGATCACTCTGTACGTTTATTGAAATCTGCTGGTGACTTAGGTCTTTTAGCAGCTGATATTCCAGAGGCATATGATGGCCTAGGATTAGACAAAATCTCATCTGCATTAATCGCTGAAAAGCTATCAGTAGCAGGTGGATTCTCTATCACTCACGGAGCACACGTAGGGATTGGTACTCTTCCAATCGTTCTTTTCGGTAATGAAGAGCAAAAGAAAAAATACCTTCCAAACTCAGCATCTGGAGAAAAAATCTCAGCATACGCTTTAACAGAGCCAGGCTCAGGTTCAGATGCTCTTGGAGCAAAAACAACTGCTAAATTAAATGAAGCAGGAACACACTATGTACTTAATGGTGAAAAGCAATGGATCACTAACGCAGGATTTGCAGACGTATTCGTTGTTTATGCAAAAGTGGACGGAGACAAATTCTCTGCATTTATCGTTGAAAGAACATTCCCAGGAGTATCTGTAGGTGCAGAAGAGAAGAAAATGGGTATCAAATCTTCTTCTACTCGTACATTGATCTTAGAAGACGCACAGGTGCCTGTTGAAAACCTGTTAGGGGAAATTGGCCGTGGTCATATTATTGC
>NZ_JBAEAP010000216.1:0-3775 GCF_056205495.1 Psychrobacillus sp.
TATTTGAAATCAGAGTTCTTAAAAATAAAAAGAACAAGCATAAGAAAAATGCTGTTGACGATTCCCTTGCTATGCTCACTCCTTGCAATTGGCTTTAATTTTCTTAGCGGCGATCCAACGATTGTAAGTCTTAGCGCAGAAACAATTATCAATCATTGGGGAATATTATGGCTCTCCGTTTTTATTGCCCTTACGGCAGGGCTTCTAAATAATCTGGAAAGAAAATCAACAAATTTTAAAACCATCATTGCCTTACCAATCAATCTTCAAAAAAAAGAAATGAGCAGAGTTTTATTGGTAACTGGATTTGTGGCGCTAGGGTCTCTTCTATTAATAGCTGCCATCAGCGTAACGAGTTTACTGACCCACACTAGTCCATATTTGGTTCCACTTACTTCTTGTTTTATGGCAGTTATTTTGATGTTTGTTACTTCCCTATGGCAGATTCCATTTTGTTTGTGGCTTTCAAGAAAAACTAATTTCTTCATTACTTTACTATTGAATAGCATGCTTAATTTAAATTTAGGTACACTTTTTACCCCAACAAAAGATTGGTGGTTAATACCATATAGCTGGCATTTAAGAGTACAAATGCCTTTATTAAAACTGCACTCTAATGGAATACCGTTACCACAAAACAGTGGACTACTGAGTTATTCAGTTATTCCAATTGCTCTCTTTTTGTGCGTTCTCTTATTTTTTGTACTTACTTTGATTACTGTTAGGTCGTTTAATAAACTAGAGGTGAAATAATGCTACAATTTTATAGATGTTTACTCGGTGAGTTCAAAAAAAGAAAGAGAAGTATTTTTTGGTTATTACACTTGGGTATTCCCTTCGTTTTACCCGGTGCTTTGGTAATGTTCATCTTAACTAGGGATGTCTCTCTGAGTTCGGAAGTAGGGTACCGCATTTTGTTCGAATTAATTGGAGTCGGTACACCAGTCATCATCTCCGTCATATGTGGAATAGTGGCCGATTCTGAAAATGAAGCAGGCCACTTTCAGAATATGCTTGGGGTAATACAGAGCAAAACCATCTCCTATATAAGTCAAACAACGATGATGATTTTCTCTTATAGTGCTGCCATTTTTTTAATGATATCAATATATACCTTGGCACTGAAATTTTTAGTTGGTGTGGGTGAAGTTAATTTTACCCCATACTATTTAACGGGTATAATTTTTACAATAACTTCCGTCTTTCAATATTTCTTCTATCAAGTCATAGGTTACAGGTATGGGATCGGGGTTTGCAGCATATGTGGGTTCGGGGGGTTAATCATCATCGCTCTTTCTTTGACCACTATAGGGGATAAAGTATGGGGGTTCATGCCTTGGGCATGGGCAAATCGATTCAGCCAATATGCAACAGATTATTTGAAAACAACGGATATAAATTTGGGCAGCCATCCCATGCTGGTAACGGGAGGTTATTCTTTCCTTATCCTTACAACAGGAATGATTTTTCTAAGTATCGTTTGGATCAATCGTTGGCCCGGAAGAAAAACAAACGATTAAAAAGAATTAGAGGGTGATATAAAAATGGCAAAAATCTTGGCGATTGATGATGATGAAGCAATTCTAAGGCTAATAAGGAAAATGTTAGAGCTAAAAAAGCATGAAGTTACAACTCTTCAAAATATAAAAGATATTACAATAGAAGAAATAAATAAATTTAATCTCATTTTACTGGATGTCATGATGCCAGGTGAAGATGGCTTTATCATTTGTAAGAAAATTAGGCCCCTGATTGATATACCGATCATCTTTATGACAGCCAAAAGTGATGAATCGTCCATTATCAAAGGCTTATCAATTGGTGGGGATGATTATTTCGTCAAGCCGTTTAGTATACATGAAGTGAATGCACGAATCGAATCCCATTTAAGACGGGAATCTAGACCAAAAAAAGGAACAAATAGTGTGTTTATCGATGGGGACATCCTTATTGATTTAGAAGCAAAAAAGGTGATCATCCAAGGAGAAGAAGTGAGTTTTACTAAGACTCAATACAGAATCTGTGAACTGCTTGCTTTACATAAAGGGAAAATTTTTTGCAAAGAAGATATTTATGAATCTGTCTATTCAATGGAAAGTGATTCTCAAATTTCAACGATTGTTGAACATATCAGGGTAATAAGAAAAAAAATCGCCCAATTTAATTTGGCCCCTATCAATACGGTCTGGGGTGTAGGGTATATATGGGAATGAAGAATACATTTTCTGCTTATTTTGTTAGATCAATTATAAAGTTAGGTTTTACTGGTTTACTTATTTTGATACTAAATATTGGATTTGTAACGTGGGGAATCAATCATCACCTTCTACTGCCGGCAAACGAGCCGATCAAAATGGCAGAAAAAATCAAGAGTGAAGTTGTAAATGCTAATTATGTCGATTCTAGCTTAATCCCCCCCGAATTGGATTACGCCATTTTTAATAAGCAAACAAACGAGATGGTAAAGAGTAATATGAGCAATAGAAATAAAGAGAAGGCAAAAGTGGCTTTTCGAAATGCTAGTAAGGGAAATTTGGATTCTTTTATAAGATATGAAAGCAGAAATGAGTCAATTTTGATTTATTATAACTTGAAAGTTCAGTTCGCAAACGTTGGATTAAGACAGGTTTTCCCTAATCCTGGCGTGTGGCTATCCCTCCTTTCAATTTTTACTTATTGTATTTATATAATCTGGAAAATTAGAAGTTTCTCTCGAATTATTATTCAAGAAAATCAAAAGCTTATTAGAGTAGCCAGTAAAATCAAAGAAAAGGATTTGAATATTGAATTTCCTCAAGTTCGTTTTAACGAGTATAAAGATGTTATGGGCGCTATGGAAAGTTTATCAGAAGCACTGGTTAAATCCATTCAAAAGGAAATAAAGGCTACAAACTTAAAGGCAGAACAAATTAGTTATTTAATACATGATATCAAAATTCCACTGACCGTTATAAAAGGGAACACAGAGCTGTTGGAAGCAACAACAACCGATGATATGAAACAAAACTTTAGTGACATCATAAATGCCATACAACAGGTTGAACGATACATTCAGGAGGTTATCGATATCAATTTGAACAACAAGCAAATGTATACGAATAAGGAAAAAGTATCTGTCAATGATTTCTTAAGCAGGCTAGAAACCGAAGTTAAAAGCTTAGATAATAATATAATTATCGAAGACTTTACAGAGAAAGGGGCTGACCTTTTTATTGATGTAAGTCTGCTCATTCGAGCGATAAATAATATCGTACTAAACGGTATTGAAAAAACACCCCAGCATGAAAAAGTACAATTAGTCGTCAGGCAGGATAAAGATTTTATTCAATTTATTATCATTGATCAGGGATCTGGCTTTTCAGAGGAGGCTATAAAAAAGGGAACTGAACTATTCTATACCGAAAACTATGGACGGACGAATAATAGCCATTATGGCTTGGGACTAACATTCACCGAAAAAGTAATCAAGCAGCATAATGGAAGAATGAAACTTAGCAATAATGCAAATCACTCCGGGGAGGTGCTGGTAGAGTTGCCGGTACTAAATCGGGATTCCGAAAAAGGATTAATAGATCGCTTGGTTTAACCTTTTTAAAATTTACACAATTCGGCACTTCAGAATCTCGCTCGATTACCGAACAAAGTTAAAAATCAATCTTGGTAAAAAATCAACATGTTGATGATTTTTTAAACGCTATGTTTGTTCTAAAACTCGTTCTTTTTTATCACTATGTTACTAGTCTTAGGCATTCTTATTTAACTGCGGTTATGTGTA
>NZ_JBAEAP010000217.1:0-2831 GCF_056205495.1 Psychrobacillus sp.
TAATGGCCATTACTATTCTTTCAAACTTCACATTACCAACACTAGAAGCTACAAATAGGTTTACTCCAAGAGGTGGTGTGATAAAACCAATTGCTAAGTTAGTAACTAATATTACCCCAAAATGAATGGGATCGACACCGACTGCAATAACAATCGGCAAAAGAATCGGTGTTAGAATGACTAACGCAGATATTGTATCGATAAACATTCCTACTATTAATAGTATGACATTAATAGCTAGTAAAATGACAATTGGATTGGTAGATAATTCAGTCAAGAAAGAAGAAATATCATTGGGCACCTGTTCTAAAGTCATGAAATATGCAAAAGAAACGGAAAGACCGATAATAATCATCGTAGTAGCATTAATAACAACCGCTTCGCGGAAGCATTCAAATACGGATTTCCATGTAAGCTCCTTATAAACAAACAAGCCGATAATTAAAGCATAGACCACTGCTACGACAGCAGCTTCCGTTGGCGAAAAGAAGCCTCCATAAATCCCACCCAAAATAATAACTGGGATAAGCAATGCCCACTTGGCATCGTATGTAGCTTTTAACACATCCTTAAATGAAAAGCGGGCAGTTCCCTCGGACTTATAGCCTCGTTTTTTAGCAATAAAATACGCGGTGATCATCAGACCAATACCAATGATAATACCTGGTAATATCCCTGCTAGGAACATGCTTCCTACAGATACGCTTCCTATTACCCCATACAACACAAATGGAATACTAGGTGGAATAATTACGCCTATAGATCCTGCCGAAGCGGATACAGCCGCTGCATATCCTCCGTCATACTTTTTGTTTTTCATTTCTGGAATCATAAAACCGCCAATTGCAGCTACCGTTGCAGGTCCAGATCCCGAAATAGCGGCAAAAAACATGGATGCTACAATGGTTACTAGAGACAATCCCCCTACTATCCAACCAACTAAAGCAGTAGCTACGTCCAGCAATCTTTTGGAAACTCCCCCTTTACTCATTAATACTCCAGCTAGCATAAAGAAAGGGATTGCTAATAGCGGGAATGAATCCAACGATGTAAAAGCTTTTTGGGCTATAATACCGAGTGGAAGATTAGAACCGAAATAAATGGCAACTAGTGCAGAAACACCTAAGGAGATGGCGATGGGAACTCCGATTAATAGACAGATAAACAATGTACCGAACAAAAGAGCTACTGTCATAGCATAATCTCCTCATCCTTAGGTTTGTCGTAATTGCCTTGTATTACTTCTTTTACTTGAATGACTAACCGAATAGCCATCCCAATCCCACCAAGTGGTATAGCTAAATATGGAATCCAAATTGGTATTTGCATAGCTGGAGCCAGCTGTCCATGGTTAATACTACTCAAAACAAGCTCTGTACCAAACACAGCTAAAAACAGTGCCATTACAAACCAAATTACTATGGATAAAATCTCAAGCACCTGACGAAACACCCCGTGGAAGCGGGTGATAAATGCTTCCACACGAATGTGCTGTCGTAACTTAACTGCATAACTTGCACCTATCCAGACTTGAAAAATATGAATATACCGAGCCATTTCTTCTGTCCAGCTTGGTGCGGAGGAGAAGACATATCGGCCTATTACTTGACCAAAAATAAGAGCTACCATTAAACCAAGGGAAAGTACTAGCATTATTTCTTCGAACCTTGCAAATTTTCTTAGCATATACATTTCACCCCTGTTTCATTATTGGTTATTTGCTTCCTCTGCCATTTTGACAAGATCTTCTCCAATTTCAGGCACGTATTTATCATAAACTGATTGAGTTGCATCCTTGAACTCGTTACGTTGCTCTTCTGTCAGTTCATTTACTTTCATACCTTCTTGCTTCAAATTCTCTAAAAATTCTACGTCTTGTTTCTGGGCAATTTCACGTTGCTCTGTTCTGTACTCTTCAGAAGCAGTTTGCACTAGCTCCTGCAAATCGTCTGGTAAACTATTATAGAAGTCATTGTTCATCAACAAAATAGTTGCAGCATAGACATGGCTAGTTAAAGTAAGGTATTCCTGAACCTCATAGAATTTGTTTGTATAATATAAAGAGATGGGTGATTCCATTGCTTCATATGTATTTTGTTGCAGAGCTGTGTATAATTCACCAAAAGCAAAAGGAGAAGCATTAGCACCAAACGCTTTAAAAGTATCCGTGTGTACCGGATTTTCTAGTGTTCGATATTTTAACCCCTTTAAATCTTCTATTCCCTCTATTGGTCCCTCGTTATTAGACATATGACGGAAGCCATTTTCAGCACACACAAGGCCCTTCATATCATTGCTCTCTAATTCCGCTAGGAGCTTATCCCCTAATTCTCCATCAAGCGCACGATATGCCGCATCATGATCATTAAACAAAAATGGCAAGTCAAAAACCATGAACTTTTTATTGAAAGAAGCTAAAGGCGCTACGGCTGGAATAGTCATTTCAATATTACCTAACTGTACCGCTTCAATTCCTTCTCGGTCAGAAGGATACAATTGACCATTTGCATATAGTTCAACTTTTAAACGTCCATCCGATTCTTTCTCCAATTTTTCTTTAAAAGACTTAGCAGCTAGATGAGTAGATTGCTCCTCAGATACTAAGTATGCAATTCGAATTGTATATTGATCTTGTTCCTCCCCAGAGCTAGATGTTGACGTATTTGTTGATGGCCTTCCACATGCGCTTAACGTAAGTAAAGTGATTAGTAGTATAGCTAATAATTTTTTCATTTCTTTTCCTCCTCATTGAAATATAATAAAAATCTTCTTTCTACATTATCTAGGTGAAATGCCATAAGTTGTTTAGCCAAATCGTTCTCTTGTGCCCG
>NZ_JBAEAP010000218.1:0-5514 GCF_056205495.1 Psychrobacillus sp.
GTGCAACTCCTAAAACTCAGAGTGCCCTCTTAGAGGCGATGGGTGAGAAGACTGTTACTGTACTCGGAGACACAAAGAAGATGGATCGACCATTTTTTGTATTAGCAACACAGAATCCAATTGAAATGGAAGGGACGTATCCATTGCCGGAAGCACAAATGGACCGATTTTTATGTAAGATACTTGTTTCCTATCCAACTAAAGAAGAGTTAATAGAAATTACAAAGAGAACTACTGGAAGCCAAGACATTCGTTTGAACAAAGTAATGAATGCAGAAGATCTGATTATTGCTCAACAAATGGTTAAGGAAGTATTGATTGCGGATGACATGTTAGAGTATGCAGTTGACCTTATTGCAGCTACTCACCCGGAAACTTCTGTCGTCCCAGAAGTTCAGCAATATGTTCAATATGGAAGTGGCCCTCGTGGTTTGCAAAGCCTTATTAAACTAGCAAAAGCAAGAGCCTTGGTTTCAGGTCGTTATCACGTTTCGATAGCAGATATTAAAACTGTAGTAAAGCCTGTACTAAGACATCGTTTGTTGCTTAACTATGAGGGGGAAGCAGAAGGTAAAAGTACGGATGACTTAATAGAAATTATTTTACAAACAGTGAAGCAAGGACAAAGTGTATGAGTAAGGATTACTTGATCCCAAAAGATTGGACTGGAAAGCTAAGTCGATTGTCTATAGCAACCAAATCTAAACTACGTGGACAGCATAAAGGGTCTCATCGTTCCCAAAGATTCGGTGCTTCTCTAGACTTCTCAGATTTCAGGGAATATACGCCTGGAGATGATGTTCGTCAAATTGACTGGAATGTTTATGCTAGAACAGATAAGTATTTTATCAAACGTTTTTTAGATGAACAGGAAATGAGGGTACATATTCTACTAGACTCCTCAAAATCGATGGGAGAAAAAGTAAAATGGAATTTTGCTAGGCAATTAGCAGCTTCCCTAGGTATCCTTGTACTTCAAAGAGATGATCGACTTACCTTTTCTATGGTTTCAAATGAGAAAGTTCCTCCTTTTAGAAGAAAAGGGGCAACCTACCGTAAAGCGTTTGCACAAGTAATAACAGATTTGAATCCGCCGTCCATGGCAGATTCCTTTGCTAAAAATGCAATCTCATTTCTGCCTAAAGACAGTACTGTATTATTCCTAATTACGGATTGCTTGGAGGACATAGAGCATTTAAGCACTCTTATACAAAAACTACCTCGCTTTGCGGGTGATATACGACTATTACAAATTGTTACGAATGATGAGTTAACCCCTTCTTTTTCTGGTGACATGCAGTTGGAAGATGTAGAAACTGCTCAACAATTAAATATATCAATGTCTTCCAGAGTAATAGATTCTTATAATGAGGAAAGAAAGCTGCATCAACTTGCTTTAGAAAAGTTATGTAGTAAATTCGGTATCAAAATAATACAGGTCAATGCAGATGAGGGCATTTCTCATGTCCTATTTCATCAATTACTAAGAGCAAATTGGGTGCAGTGAGGTGAGTACATTTGGGTTTTAGTCAATTACCATATTTATGGACAGCAATATTTCCAGTAGTTGTTCTCCTTTATTATTTCTTCCGAAAAAAATACAAGAAGCAATCCGTTTCATCTACGCTTTTTTGGGAGGAAGTAATGAAAGAAACGCGAGCCTCTCCTTATTTACAGCACCTTCAAAAAAATGCCTTATTTTATCTTCAGATGTTAGCAATGATTTTACTTGTTCTTGCACTAATTCAGCCTTATTGGAAAAAAGAAGCACTTGCAGGAGAGCAGGTTATCTTTGTCGTAGACACATCCGCTAGTATGGAAGTAAATATTAATAATACTAATTTATTTGACCTTCATAAACAAGAAATGCTTGATATGATTGAGCAGTTATCTGGTAAGCCATTCACCCTTATTACTACAGGAAATGAACCAACTGCCGTATTAAAACAAGAAACAAATATAAATCATATAAAAAGTGAAATAAATAAATTAGAAGTGACATATGATGATGAGGCATTTTCCAAAACACTAGATTTTGCTCAATCTTTTTTTCAAACGAAAGATACTTCGGTTTATGTATTCACGGACAAGCTTGATCGACAGACACTACCACTGCACTATGAAAATGTAAGCTGGAATGTTATTGGACAGCCAGCGGAAGTGAATAATATATCCATAAAACGTTTTGGGGCTACTAAGATGAAAAACGGAACTTCAGCATTGGTCCAAATTGACAATCAAACGAACGAAGAACAAAATGCTTCTTTAACCGTATCAAATGGGGAGAAGGATGTTATTAAAGAGGCGGTTATTTTGCCACCTGGAGAAGCGGTGACTCTTTCTTTTAATGAGTTGGAGGAGGCAAGCTTTCTTAAAGCTACCATTGATGTTTCTGATGATTATCTCCTAGATAATGAAATGGTTGTATTTATGCAAGACCAGCTTTCTAAGATTTACATAGATAGCTCGCTACATACATTGGTTCGTACAGCATTTCAATCACTAGGGATTGAAATGAGCAGTATACCATCGGAGCAGGTAAGCTTAGTAAAAGAAGAAGGTGTTCTCGCTACCAATCAGTTTGGTTTGATAAATCAAATGGAAAGACCAGCCTTATTTATTGGAAGAAATGATGTGACGCCAATTGAAGTGAACGGTAATGTTCAAACTGTGGAGCACCCGTTATTTTCTTTTGCTGATTTATCGGATATTTATGTGAGCAGTGTATACCCAGGAGTAGATGGCTATTCTACTATTGCAACAGTCGATAATAAGCCCTTTATCCAGGTATCACCCAAAGGCGATGTAGTCGTGCTTTCCGATATACAAATGACTGATTGGCCATTAAGTCCTTCCTTCCCACTATTTATTTGGAGCGTAAAAGAACAGCTATCCAATAGTAATCTATATTTAGGAACATTTACTCCAAATGAAAGAAAACCTCAATCGTTAGGCAGTACGACGAACGAATGGGAAATATATACGATGGAGGATTCCTATTTATATTCTATTGAAAATGGAGGAGCCTTTATGGCACCAAAAGAGCCCGGTGTGTATGTTATACGTTCAGGTGAAAAAGAAAAATACTTTACGGTAGCGTTATCACAAAAAGAAAAAGAAATTTCCAAAGGAGCTTCTTATTCCATTGGGGCTCAGAAAACAGATAAGCAATCCGAGAATCATGAACAATTTTCGCTAGTTCCATTTTTAATTGTTTTATTGCTCTTGTTGTTTGTTATCGAGTGGGAGGTGCAAAGACGTCGTGGATTTACGAGTTGATCAACCACTATTGCTATTAATATCACTTCCTATTCTTATTTATTTTATATGGATTTGGAATAAAGACAGAAAGCACTGGA
The DNA here is from genome assembly GCF_056205495.1 of Psychrobacillus sp. NCBI lineage: Bacteria > Bacillati > Bacillota > Bacilli > Caryophanales > Bacillaceae > Psychrobacillus > Psychrobacillus sp. The sequence continues at coordinate 3,360 of NZ_JBAEAP010000218.1, forward strand.
AGAAGGAAGGTCTTGTAGTTTTCTTTATCCGCCTGCTTGCTATTCTTTGTTTAATACTTGGTCTTACGAATCCTTATCTATTAATGCCAATTAAAGAGGAACAGGTAGTTTTCCTTATTGATCGTTCTGCCTCCGTTCAAGGTACGGAACAACAGGTTTCTGAATGGGTTGAAAAAAGCTTAGATGCTCAAACAGACAAGCATTTAGTTGGAGTTTATTCTTTCGCTGAAAATTTTCAGTCAGAGATAGCATTAACGAATGAAGATATAAAGCTTCCTGTATTCAGTCCAATGGATTTACCTGGTAATACAGATATTGCTAAAGCATTGCAATTATCTACTGGAATAATTGATCCCAACAAAGCTACAAGAATTGTTCTCTTTACCGATGGAATTGAAACAAGCGGCTCGGTGGCAGATGAACTCATGAAAATGACAGGTAGTAATGTCACTGTTGATGTGGTGGAGCTTGAGAGAATAGCATCGGAGGATGTAGCGATTACTACATTTGAGACTCCACCTGTAGCCTTTGAAGGAGAACAACAGCAGCTAAATGTGGAGTTAGAGGCTACCAAGGCAACTAATGCAGAGCTATTACTTTATCAAAACGATGAATTATTATCTAGAGAACAAGTATCCCTGGAACAGGGCTCCAATAGTTTTACATTCCGGAACACGTCTAAGGGAGAAGGGCTATTGAAATATGACGTACAGGTGATAGTTCAAGGCGATGCCCTAATCGAGAACAATAAGCTTACGAGTGTTACGAATGTAGAGAGCTCTCCAAGACTGCTGATTGTCACCAATGAGGATGCTACAACTAATATTTCTCATGTAATTGACCAAGAGGCAATTACTACAGATGTAATCTCTGCAGGCTCCTTACCATATGATTTATCAAATTATCTAGCCTATGATGCAATTATTTTTGACAACGTTCCAGGGCATCTTGTTGGAGAGCAAAAAATGAATGTCATCGAACAGGCAGTTAAAAATTTCGGTACTGGATTTATGATGGTTGGTGGACAAAATAGCTTTGGACTAGGTGGATATTTTAAAACACCTATAGAAAAGTTATTACCCGTTGAGATGGAAGTGAAAGGGAAGCAACAATTACCTTCATTAGGACTTATTATAGTGATGGATAGGACGGGAAGTATGGCTGGCCCTAAAATGGAGTATGCAAAAGAGGCAGCTGCTCGTTCGGTAGAAATGCTAAGAGACGATGATCATTTAGGCTTCATAGCCTTTGACGATCGACCATGGCAAATCATTGAGACAGAGCCACTCACAGACAGGGAAGACGCGGTTGAAAAGATCCTTTCTGTAGGCGCTGGGGGAGGAACTGAGATATATTCAAGCCTTGCGCAAGCATACGAGCAGTTACAACCATTGAAGCTACAACGAAAACATATCATCTTACTGACAGATGGCCAATCAAGCTCGTCTAATGACTATCAAACTTTAATAGAAGATGGAAAAGAGAATAATATAACTGTTTCTACAGTAGCGGTTGGTCAGGATGCAGACCGTGCTTTATTAGAAAGCCTTGCAGAAATGGGTGGCGGAACATTTTATGAAGTACAGGATGAATCTACCATTCCAGCGATTATGTCTACTGAAACGGCGATCATCTCCAGAACCTATATAGAGGATAATCCGTTTTATCCTACTATTTATGGAGACCCGACCTGGTCTAGTTTGTTTGTGGAAGGAGTTCCACAGATGAATGCATATATTGCAACCACTGCAAAACAAACTGCAAATGTTATTGCACAAAGTGAGAAGGAAGATCCAGTTTTAGCTGAATGGATGTATGGTTTGGGAAGAACACTTGCCTTTACTTCTGATTCTACTGGTGCCTGGAGTGGAGATTTTGCTCGTTGGAATAATTGGGGAGATTTTTGGAATACAGCAGTCTCTAGAATGCTCCCTTCCTATAGTGAAGTGCCATATACTATTCAAAAAGCAAGTGATGGAAGCTATACGGTAACAGACCCATCTGGAAAATCATCCTTTATAGAAGTGGCAGCGGTCAATGAAAAAGGGGAAGAGCTAGAAGTAAGTTCAGAGCCACTGGCGCCTGGAAAATCACGTGTCACGGTTGAGAGCGAGCCAGGACTTGTATTTTTCCGAGTTTCCAATGAACAGGACGC
>NZ_JBAEAP010000219.1:0-4407 GCF_056205495.1 Psychrobacillus sp.
GATTAGCCATCGGTTAGCTCGAGTGGCTGATTGATATAATGATTGATTGATTTACGATAATAGGCTGGTGGTTTACTATAATCACGCCCTACTTTACGACAATCGATCGGTAATTTACTACAATCCGATGCTACTTTACGACAATCACCTCGTAGTTTACTACAATCCCTCGCCAGCTCTTCTACTCAAGCCGAATTAACGACAATAGGCTGATAGATTACTACAATCGAGTCCTACTTTACGACAATCAACCCGTAAATTACTACAATCCCTCGACCGCTCTCCTACTCGAGGCAAATTTACGACAATAGGCAGCTAGTTTACTACAATCCAGCATTACTTTTCGACAATCAGCTATTTCTTTACGTCAAATCCCTCGCAAACATTCTCTTTTCCAACCATATTCCTACTCCCAAACTAAAAAACAGGTTGTCCGAAGATGAGGATCTTCAAACACCCTGTTTTCTAAAAGCTTAGTGGTTCAACCTTGGCTTTACATAACCAAAGCGGTGGAATAGTACCTCTCCTGCGATTTCTATGTAAGTTTTGGCTTGGTTTGGAGAGCAATACATAGCTCCCTTCTCTACAAATGGCTCTTTGTCGTCCGAATGATTATAGTCCATGACAATTACTATATTTTTGCGATCCTCTTGTAGTTTATTTATCATGTACTGTGTAAAGGACGTTTTACCCAAAATGATATTTACTTTTAGCACTTCATCACCTCGTTTGTAAAAAGAATAGTGTTACTTTATATTCTATAAGATGAAAACTGAAAAGATTGTCGAAACTAGGCGAGAATCCATATTTTTTTTATTAATTTATAAAAAATAAAAGCTATTCCCCGGGAAATATATCGAAGAATAGCCTTTATAGATTATTTTGAAGAATCTCGAAGAATTGTTCCGTCCAATTCCGAGGCTTTCACACTGTATTCTAGCTGGTCTTGATTGACTATGCCAGAGGTCGAAGTAATAACAAAAACGGATGCATCAAAATTAAAGTTGTCATCTCTTGAAACAAAATCAACGATTTTTAAAGTATCGTCATCCACAAAATCAACACGCACTTCCACTGACCTGCCAAACCCATCATTTATAGTGATCGTCCCAGAAGTTTTTGTCTTAAAGACGTGATTAAATGAAGGATTTATAAATTGGAAATCAAGCGTATCCATTATAGAAATCCCTTTAGACCCTTCATCATGGTAAGTGATAGATGTTGAGGCAAAAGCTCCCTCCTTTATCGTAGCATTGGCCTGATCCACCGAGCCTGTGCCATCGATACCATCCTGTCCGGGACCATACTGATACGCAACAAATGTGTTTTCTCTGTTTTGAAGCAAACTAACGGTTCCAACTGTCCAATTTCCTTCCTTGTCCACGGTTACCATACCAACAAAAGCCCCATTACGATAAACCTTCACTTTATTTCCTGGTTCAGCTGTTCCACTTATTTCGTAATATGAGCCATCAAAAGTAACAGAAGATTTAACCGGATTCTTAATGGTGACAGGAGCATAACGAGTAATATCTGAAGTAATATTCCATGTTGATATATCTTTTAGATTCAGACTATACCCAACCGTCAGCATGTCTCCCTCAGTTAAAGCTGCTATAAATTCCTCTACAGAAACAATCTGACCATGAATAAAAAATAAGTCATTCGTATCCCATCTGAATTTAATCCCGTTAACTACTATGAAATCTGAATCCTTATGAATAGGTGCATTTTCTAGCTTTAAATTATATTCACCTGCATTAGTTTGCAGCTGGTGGAAATAAGTAACTGCAGCTTTTTTACTTGTTTGATTGCCATCAAGCTTTTGAATGGTTGGTTGCACGCTGGTTGCCTCACTTAAAGAAGCCTTTACCGTAAAAACTACATGACCATTCTGGTCGGCATAATGGCTCCATTCCTGACTTCCAGTATTAACTTGTCCATTAAAGGAAGAAATAATAGCTGTCGTAGCTTCTCCATTAGGTTGGGCCAGGTTTATTTTTACTCGGCCGTTATAAGGTGAACCATCGCTATTGGTAAACTTCGCAATATACACACGAGTATCCGTCGTTTCAAGGAATTGATCTTTTAGATCGGTTAATGAAATACCTGATGTGTCCTCAATTGAAGGTGTCGTAAATTGCACGGAATGCCCTTTCCATCTGAGGGTATAGTCCGTAGCTGATTGTAATTCTGAAGTTGATAACTTAATAGACTTTCGATCATCTGAAAGCTTCGCCTGCTGAATTATTTCCCCCGGAATAATAAACTGACCAGGTTCTAAATGATTAATGTTGTTATCCATTGCTTTTGACAATTTCAAGGTTACTGTATGTTGGCCTTCAGGTGTTGCAAAAAGAGGTAACATAGGAATGGCATCCTGCACAGCCTCGTAATTGTTTTCTAGCTTAGAGTGAAATCTAAAAGTATTCTTGAAATCCTGTAAGTATTGGTGAGCCTTCATCAGCTCTAAATCAGCTTCTATGTATTTATTTCCCTTCGAAAGTTGTTCTGCCTTTTTTATATGCATATGTACGGTTACATCATATCGAATACTTTGTATGAGCTGTTCAAAGGTGGGCTTTACTGAGTTTCGAATTCCATCTCTCGTGGACTGCCCATAGACTCGATCCAGCAGCTTGGCTTGCTTACGATATTCTTTAGAAGCCACGTGATAGGCAGTTTCTATATCATCTAAATTTCCAGAAGATATTGCTCGTTGAACATTAGACGTTAGGACTTTTATTTTTTCACTTGAAGTAATTGCATCTATGTATGCCTGCGCTCGCTTTACTTGGACCTTTGCGTCTACCAGTGATGCCTGTACACTTAATCGTTTAGAGCTCGAGAGACTGGCAGCCGCTTTTTCTGCTGCTTCTATGTATTTTTTCGCTGTATTATATTCTTCATATGGCTTTGTTTTGAAATCTGCGAACCCTTCTACAGAAATGGCCCACTTTAAAATGGTGCTTGCATTTTGCGCATTTATTACAAGCTGATTCACATTTGTTGCAGCGTCAGCTTGGGTTAATGGCGTAGCTGCTATAATTGCTGAGGCTGCTACGGAAATTTTGAACGTTTTAGACTTTCGCATATGGTGCTCCCTTCCTTTTATATTAATCATAACATGTAAATTAAGGTAAAAATATTACTAAATTTAGGTAATTATTAATTATTTATTTCAATATTTACCAAAGCTACACACATAAAAATGCCCCATCAACTCAATGATGGGACATAATTAGGCTACTCAACAGAGATGACAGTTAGATTATCTTTTTTAGGAGGCACAACTGGAAGCGTATCTCCTGGTTTTGGATTAGCTGGCGTTTCGACTACATCTGGTTTATCACCTTTTAATAATTTTAGCTTAGCTTTCGATGGAGTTTCGTACTTAATAGATATATCCTTTTTCACGAAGTTCCCTCCTCCTACACCATAAAGACCATTGTGGGCACCAATATAGCGATATACGCGGTATTCCTCACCCTTTTTCAAGCTTCGTACCTTTGTTAAAGATTGATCAGCCTCTAGTTTCCAAAGAGTTGTATCGGATTGGACCGTTACTTTTCCAACTGCTTCAGCGGTTACAGAATGAAGTAATGTAAGAGAAACTATTAATATTAAAAATGAAATTATCTTTCTCATAAATAGGAGCCCTCCCATTAAGTTCAGAATATTTATTCTTTATTATAGAATACCATAAATACCGCAAAAGTGGCATACACAGATAAACTAATTGGAAGAATTCAACCGGGAGATGAATACACGAATTTTAGAAAGTAGTACATACCCAATAATTCCAATACTAGCACCCACAGTATCTATAAATACATCTCTCACTTGAGCCCCCCTGCCTAGTGCAAATAACTGTAGTGTCTCGTCTGCTATAGCAAAGACCACGCAAATAACTAGTGACAATGCCATACTTGGTAGGAGATTTAATCGCGTAGATTTTAAATACTGCATTAAAAGAATACCAAGGATAAAATACACTAGAAAATGAGCTTGTTTACGTATGACGATGTAGTAGTCATCTTTAATTATATTCGTTTCAGGTGCAACAACATTTGCGGCCTGTTTAATAGTATGCGCTACGTTAGAGCTCAGCTGGCTAGAGACACTTGCTGGCTGTTGAGATAAATAAAAAATAATTCCCATCCATATAATTACTACACCAAATAGAAAAACTTTCCTCATAGTTCTATATTCCTCTCCTATTATTAAACGCTCTGCAGACCACCTATAAATACCATTTTAAACCATATTATCATTTAAAAATACTTATTAATAATACTTAAATTAAAAAATATATCGAAATTTGTAGAACTATTTTAGTACCCAAAGCAAGACTTTTGTATTACAATCATATTAGTCTATTTTTTGACAATTCCATTTTTGTAACGA
>NZ_JBAEAP010000220.1:0-2370 GCF_056205495.1 Psychrobacillus sp.
AGAATGGAATCTTTACGCCCCTGCCGTAGTAAGTGGAACCGTTTTTGAGGAAGCAACAAATGAGTTTATGAAGCTTTTTTATTCAGCCTCAACCATTCCCTTAAACACAGAAACTTTATCAGGCTACCAAGAGGCCTATAACAAAATGAACAAGGATTTAGCGATTAGTAATACCTGGTCAGCAAATGAGGAACAGGAGATCATGTTCGGTACAGTTAATGGAGAGTCGATGGTTATTGATCCCAAAGAAGAATACACGACTGGGCCAAGTAAGCTTACTCCTCGCCCAGCTCAGATATTGGCACTGCAAGCGCTAAAGAAAACAATAGAAGATGATTATGACAAGGCTCTTGTCGTTCTAGCTACTGGTTTAGGCAAGACCTATTTGGCTGCTTTTTTCGCAGAGCAATTCAAACGGGTACTTTTCATTGCACATCGTGAGGAAATATTGAACCAAGCAAAAAACTCTTTTCTACATGTCCACCCTAGCCAGTCAGCTGGCATGTACAACGCAGTTGAAAAGAATGTACATGCAGATTTTATTTTTGCTTCTATTCATACGCTTTCCCAGCAGTATCACCTCGATCAATTTAACCCAAATGATTTTGATTTAGTCGTTGTCGATGAATTTCATCACGCAGCTGCTCCAAGCTATGAGCGGGTTATCAATTATTTTAATCCCAAGTTTTTATTAGGTATCACAGCTACTCCAGACCGACTAGATAATAAGGATGTATACAGTATTTGTGATGGAAATGTAGCCATTCGCATTCCATTTATTGATGCTATAGAGCAGGACTGGTTAGCTCCCTTCCATTATTATGGGGTCTATGACGAAACGGACTATACGCAAATTAGGTGGCTAGGAAATAGATACGATGAGGACGAATTAGCTCGCTTTCAATTACGTGAAGAAATGGCTAAGAAAATATTAGAGGCCTGGAAGCTCCGTAAACAAAGTAAAACGATTGGATTTTGTTCTTCTGTGAGACAAGCTAATTTCTTAAGCAATTATTTTTCTGAAGCAGGATATAATTCAGTTACCTTAAGCGGTGCTACTCCTCGAGAGGAACGTAGAAATGCGAGGAAAGAACTGGAGAATGGATTATTAGATATCATCTTTACCGTAGACTTATTTAATGAGGGAGTGGATATCCCCACAGTTGATACTCTTCTTTTTATTCGTCCCACTGAATCTGTTGCAGTATTCACGCAACAGATTGGTAGAGGCTTGCGTCTTGCTGACGGAAAAACGCATTGTGTCATTATTGATTTAATAGGAAATTATAGGAATGCAGACACGAAGCTGTCTATCTTTTCAGCAGAGCAAATGGATAAACCAAACTTGTATACAATACAAGCTGCTATACCTGAATATTGCTCTATCGAATTAGAAACGGAGATCATTGACCTTATTAAAGAAATGGAGAAAAAAGCTGCTAGCCACAAGCAACGAATGATTTATGAATACTTTCGCTTAAAAGAGGAGCTAGGCACTCGTCCCTCATACTTAGACTACCATTTGAAATCCGGCATTATAACAACTAATGTAAAAAGTGAATTTGCCTCCTATGTAGGTCTGCTAAAGGATGCAGAGGAATTAACCGAGCAAGAACTAGAGGCATATGACCTTTACAAGGATTGGCTAGAGGAAGTAGAAAAGACTGCTATGACCAAGAGCTATAAGATGGTCCTCTTAAGCTACATGTTATCCCGTGGGGTAAATCACTGGTTTGAGCCAGTCACTGCAGAGGCAGCTGCCCCCTACTTCGTTGATTATCTAACCACTAAGGAGTATAGAAGAAAAATCGATTCCATTGTACCAGACCTGAAAAAAGCAGCTTCCTTAATTGGTCGCATGCCTATGACCAAATGGAGCAATTCTTCAAAAGGGAAAATTCGATATGTAGATGGAAAATTTGGTTTAAACTTTGATGTAAGTCACTATGTCAATGAGATCATATTTAATTGGACAAAGGAGATTTGTGAATATCGGTTACATTGGTATTTTGAAAAGAAAGCAGAGAGAATTTAGAGGAAGTCCCTATCCAATTAGATTTTCAAATAAAAATGCATATTTAGAACAAAGAAACCTTGAAAAGCTTTGGCTGATCAAGGTTTTATTTTATAAGCTCTAAACTTGAAAACTCTTTATCTCAAAATATATGGAAGAAAAAGGAGGATTGATTATGATGGTATTTGACCATAATCACCTGCTAGTTGTTTCTTTGTATGTTCTCATTTAAACTACTTTTCAGCTTTTCCCAATAAACTCTTATAGCATGCAATTATTTAAGCTCATTAATAATTCCATTTACCCCGTGTACAACTATACTACTAAGTACGTCAGTATAATTATTGTAGTCATCT
>NZ_JBAEAP010000221.1:0-3578 GCF_056205495.1 Psychrobacillus sp.
TGCATCGACAGGTACGCAAGAGTCGTTCTCGGGTGGCTGATCAATGTCATACTAAAGCTAGGATCCTTTACATCAGAAGGATCGATTACCGCTATTTCTAGTGGTACCCCTCCTACAAGCTGTTGGAGCTTACTAATATACATGGAAGGCAACTGAGCCTTCCCTTCACTATCGGCAATAGCATAGGAAACATACAAATAGTGAGAAGGCGTAGCAAAAGCTTTATAAGTCAAGTAATTTTCATCGAGCAATCTCATTCGAGAAGTCGGTGCCAGCTCAAAGCCTACTTGTGCAAACCACTCACGCTCCGTATCCGACAGCAAGCCCTCGTGATCGATTCTTTTTGGAAACACTCCATCGTTTACTCCAACTACAAATACCGCTTTTATATTCGTCAGACGCGCAGTATCCACATTTCCAACAATCACCTGATCAATCGATGGAGGAATGCGAGAAAACTCTAACTGGTCATAGCCCTCGTCAAGTATTTTCATAGTTTCTTCGAGAGACATTTCCTTTTCTCCAAACATTAGAACAAATTGATCTAGCACATCGACCCATTCATTCCACGCTTGGTCATGCTCTGTAGCCAGCAACAGCTGTCCGCTTTCCTCCTCCATTTCTTTAAGGTTTTGCAGTTTTTCGTACACCTGTAAGGATTCCATAAAGGTATAAAGTGCAATAGCAATTTCTTTTCCTGTATTACACCCCTCCAGGTCATCTGCCAAATTCTTTATCGGTTGGATAAGAATATCTCTCGCCGCATGAATATCAGCCTGAATACTAAGCTCTTCATCCGTTTGTACCTTTGAATAGAATTCTAGGCCTCTATACTTTTTGTACACCCATCTTCGACTATCAAACCATCTATCCCCGTATATACCAAAGGACAGTACGAAATTCTCTAAACGATCTGCTCGCTCTCTCCACATCGTTTTAGGCGCATCAATCGGGAAGAAAAGATCCGTTTTAATCGCTCGGAACATCGGCTCATACTTCCAATCAGATTGAATAATTTCTAAAACCGTTCTGCTGAGCTCAATCAGAGGATGGTGAAGCATAGATTTCTTTTTACTTATGAAAAATGGGATTTCATATTGGGAAAAGGTTGTCTCTATTAGCCCTTCATAACTTTCAGTATCTCGGTGTAATATTGCCATTTCGTTATAGCGGACATTTTTAAAATGGGCTAAATCTCTAATTTGTCTAGCAACCGCATGAATCTCAGCACGTCTATTCATTGCCTCCGTTAGTCTTAATGCTCCGTTAGACATAATTTGAGGAGCTGGTATTTGGTCGAAATTAGCTTCAATATGAGCAAGCTCTTCTGCTACAAACCGTCTTTGATCTGTAAAATGCATCGTTTCCTCTACCTGAACGTTTTCAGCCTGAGCCATTTCAATTAATCTAGCAGCTGTATTAGCAGGCTGGAAGAAAAGAGATTGCTCATCATAGGCATCTGAAAGACTCTCCATTGGCAGTGCGATAGATAGTCTTTTTACCTTTTTCATCAATGCTTGGATAATTTCTAGCTCTCGAGCGGTAAAAGAGGTGAACCCATCAATATAAATTTCTGAGGTTTCCAATAGATAGGAGTCCTTAATATTATTTGCGAGTAGTGTTAAATACCCTTCTCCGTCTACATAGCTTGTCCCTAGCCTTTGTTCGATTAAATCAAGCATCATCATAATATCAGAGGATTTATCTAATAATGTTTGAGGGGCATCGACAGCCTTTAAGCTGCTAAAGGCATTGCTCATCGAAGAGGAGTCCACACAATACCGACTAAATTCCTTCAATAGCACCTCTATTTGGTCGGTGAACCCTCGCTTAGTAGATGCACGCTTAAACAAAGTAAATTCGTCCTTGGTGTCCTCTAATAAGCTACGAATAAGCATGCGATAGCCAAAGCCGCTAATCTCTTCTTTAGCTATACCACCTGTTTCTTGAAGAACACGCCAAGCAAGTCGTTTAAATGTACTCACTTGGGCGCGAATAATTCCAGTTACCCCTGAATCAGCGGCCATGTCATATTCACTGGAAAATGACATTTGGTCAGGTACTATATAAAAAATCGGATCTCCGAATGGAGCCGCATCTACTGATTGAACAATTTCTTGTTGCATAAACTTTGTCTTACCGGATCCAGACCGACCACTAATAATTCGTAATGACAAGCTAAACAAGCTCCTTTCCATAAAAAAACCGAATAATCTCCTACTCTCTATTGTACAAAACATAGTCAAGTGAGGGAAATTATTCGGACGTAAAATTGAAGGTAGCATCTGCCAATGGAAGGTATTTGAATTTAACCTCTCCAATAACTTCATCTTTATCTATAAAATGAAAATACCGACTGTCTAGACTGGCAATTCGATTATCTCCAAGTACAAAAAGCTTGCCTTTCGGTACCGTATTACTGCCAGTTAGTTCAAGTAAATTAAAGTCTTCCGTAAAATGTTCATCTGGATTTTTATAAGCAAGATTACTTTCTAGAAATGGCTCCTTTACCTGTTTTTCGTTCACAAACAGCTCATCATTTTCATACCGGATTGTGTCTCCTGGCAACCCAATGACACGCTTTACAAAGTCTTCCTCTCCATTGTTAAAGATGATGACATCCATACGGTTGATCGGTGAGATTTTACTAATTAAAACTCTATCCTTATCCGCAAGGGTTGGCATCATCGACTTACCACTAACTTCATAATTTGTTACAAGAAACATTCGAACTACGACTACAATAGCTATAGCGATAGTTATGGCAATGACCCATTCCATTGTCTCCTGCTTAAATTTACTCAAATGTCTCTCCTCTTTTTCTCTTTCTTTTTATATTGACTCCACTTATGTCTTCTTCTACTCTCTTTTCAATTCTTTTTTCCACACGCTTTCCAATAAACCATAAGATAGCAATGATTAGGATAACAATTGCAGTTCGAACCGGTTGTGTAACAAGCGCTTTAAGATCTGAGCCGATAAAGCTAACGACAAAAATCATAATGAGCTTTCCTGAGGCTACAGTCCATAAATACGTATGTTTTTTTATATTCGATAACCCTGCCACGATATTAACCAGAGCAGATGGAGTAAAAGGGAAACAGATCAATAGGAATAGTGGTCCAAAACCATTCCTCTCTACCCATAATATTAATTTTTGTATTCTTTCATGCCTAGTTATAAAACCTAAAACTCTGGCCCGTCCATATTTACGTATAACTAAAAATACTGTATAGGCTCCAACAAAGGAACCAACCCAGGATAATAAAAATCCAAACAATAAACCATAAGCAGCTACGTTAGCAACGATAAAAACCACTAATGGTAAAAATGGCAGAAAGGCTTCCAGAAAGGGCAGAAGAATGCCGATAATCGGGCCAAGTGTCCGATATTCTTTTGTTAAATCTGTAAGTGTCTCAAACGATAACCAATCTGGCATGTCTCTCTCCTCCGCCTATGTATATTTATACTTTCCCCTTTTATTGTATACATAAAACTATATTCTTATAGTATAATTTTTTCATTATGTAAAAAGGATGTGAATATTTTGTGAATAGATCTTTCGCGAGCGGAATGCG
>NZ_JBAEAP010000222.1:0-4721 GCF_056205495.1 Psychrobacillus sp.
ACCGGCGATCTCCTGCGTGACAGGCAGGCATGTTAACCGCTACACCACGGGACCATTTGGTTGCGGGGACAGGATTTGAACCTGTGACCTTCGGGTTATGAGCCCGACGAGCTACCGAACTGCTCCACCCCGCGACAATAATATATGTTGAAATTTAAATCAACTATTCTTACATTATACTACAAATTTCATAAAAAATAAATGGAGGAGGAAGAGGGATTCGAACCCCCGCGCGGTATGACCCGCCTGTCGGTTTTCAAGACCGATCCCTTCAGCCGAACTTGGGTATTCCTCCGTAAAATGTTACTTCTAAAGCAACAAGACAAGATATAATATACCATGTCTAAAAGAAATATGCAACCTCTTTTTTCTGATAGAAGACATTTTAACCTATCTTTGGTTGTGTTCCTCTATGAAACATTCTTCTACACCAAGCAAATTAGAAAGTCAGGTGGCAATCTTTATACGAAAAGTCATTTTAACGTTCTATTAATATCGAGCAAACGATTAAATCTAATAATCGGACGGTTCTAGTCAATAATCGGTCGGTTTTGGAAGGAAATCGGTCGGTCAGCACAAATAATCGGTCGGTCGGCACAAATATGCGGTCGGTTTCAGACAATAATCGGTTGGTCCCACTAAACGTTTATGAGGAAGTACGAAGACTTGTATAGTTTAAAAATTCACTGGAAAATTCTTTTTATAGTAATATTCTTCAAAAAAATCATACACACCTCACATTTGGGCAATCTAAGAAAAATGATTTGCTGTGAGGTGTTTTTTTATGTTGATTGAAAGGTCGTCTTCCTGGAAGGAAGGCTTTACAAAAAGATTAGAAAATGAAGAGCCGTGGGATAATTGGAATCTTTATAATATGAGTTATGACATAGTGAAAAATAATCTGATAACAGAGTTTACGGGACTTCAGTCTCCAAAGTATTTACCAAATCTTCAAGCATTAAACCACCAATTAGAGGTTGCTCGAACAGTAATCGAGCGGATGAATGGAAAGGCAATCTTAGCGGATGAGGTAGGTCTTGGTAAAACGATAGAAGCAGGCTTGATATTAAAAGAGTATATGGTGCGAGGACTAGTAAAAAAAGCTTTGATACTTGCCCCTGCTTCCTTGATTAATCAATGGGTAGAGGAGATGAATTTTAAATTTCATATACCTGCCATTCCATACAAAAAGAGTTATTCCCTTGACCACAATGACATTGTCATCATGAGCATGGATACAGCTAAAAAAAGTCCGCATAAAGAGCTTATATATGCTCAAAATTATGACATGATCATCATTGATGAGGCACATAAGCTGAAAAACCATAAAACGAAAATATATGAATTCGTCCAGGGGTTGAAAAAGAAATTCTGCTTGTTGTTAACAGCTACGCCTGTTCAAAATGATGTATTTGAGTTATTTTATCTTGTTTCTTTATTGAAGCCAGGTCATTTGGGTAACTACGAGACATTTCAGGAGTCGTTTTCTGCAAGTAAGCATAGCTTAGAGCATGATGAGTATTTAAGAGAGCTCGTCAATCAGGTAATGGTTAGAAATAGAAGGCAGGATACAGGGATTGAGTGGACAACTCGTCAGGTGAAAATCATTCCAATCGAATTTACGAAAGAGGAAAAGGAAGTCTATGAAATGATTTCCGATTTAAAAAATGTTTCCTCCGTCTTTTCTGGTGCTTTTTCTATGATTACCCTTCAAAAGGAAATGTGTAGCAGCAAGGAAGCAACTTGTTTAACGCTTAACAACATGGTTGAAAAGTGTACGAACCAAGAAGAAATTACTTATGTACAAAGCTTGATGGAAAAGCTCATGTCACTAGAGATGAACTCAAAGGCGGAGAAGGCGTATGAAATTATTGCTGAGGCAGATGACAAGGTCATTATTTTTACCGAATATCGTGCAAGCCAAATTTATCTGCAATGGTATTTAAGTACAAAAGGAATTTCGAGCGTTTTATTCAACGGGAAGTTCAATAAGAACAAGCGTGATTGGATGAAGCACTTGTTCAAGGAGCAGGCACAGGTATTAATAGCTACTGAATCGGGTGGAGAAGGGATTAACCTTCAGTTTTGTCATCATGTAATCAATTATGATCTTCCATGGAACCCGATGAAACTGGAGCAACGAATAGGACGTGTCCATAGGTTAGGGCAGGAGCATGATGTCCATATTTATAATTTAGCTATTCAGGACACGATTGAGCAGCATATTCTAGATTTGCTTTACACGAAAATCGATGTATTCGAAAAAGTAGTCGGTGAACTGGACGATATATTAACGACCTATAAAAAAACAATATAGTACAAACAGGGTAGGGAAGGAGGGTATGCATGTACCCAAAACAAGTTCACGACTTTTTACTTCAATTTTTTAAAGAAAATAATTGTCCTATTCTAAGCGAAAATGACCATTACGTTGTTGTTCAATTGACAGAAGAGATGGATAAAAAGCTGATGAACCGTCCGTATTATTGGCAGTATGTAGAAGCAACTGGCACTGAGCCAAGTCCGATGCAGCTTACCTTTATCACAGATAAAACAAAGCTAAAGGAAGACGTCAAGGGAGAGGTTATTCACTTTGGCTCCAACAGGCTTAGTCAAATGTTCAAGGCTGTGCAAGACCTTGGCTCCTTCGTCCATATGTACGAAAAAGTTAAAAGTGATACACAAGTGATCTTTACTCCATGGCTTGGGGTCAACTACAAGGTGACCTATTATAGTGATCAAACGAAAGAAACGTTCTATTCTCTAGGGATAAACCTAATGACAGGAATCGTTCGAGAGGATTTCCATGAATCGATAAAAGAGATTAGCTTCGATGTGGATATGCCTGACAATGTTTTTAACCTGCCCTATATTATAAAGCCTTTACGTGGCTTAGAGCGTCTGGATGCTCTAATTGATGGAGTGATTGCTAATGACGATCATACTTGGGCTGAAGAAGCAAAGGAACGTTTACGGAGGAGTCTGGAAGTGCTGGAGTATTTCTACGACGGTGTGGATGACAAGCCTGAATGCTATGAGATGGAAAAAAAGGCTCTTGAGGAACAGTATGCAGCTCGTGTGGGAATAGAAATTATCAATGGCGGTCTGTTTTATATGAAGTGAAAAATGGCTCCAGAGATTTAATCTCCGGAGCCCATTTTTATATATATTAGTCGGCTACTTTAAACCAACCTTTAACTTGCATGATTTTATCCCATAATGGATTAGGGATATCTAACTCCTCTTTTTTGCTTACATAAACAGCTGGAAAGATGGAGTCGTCCTCTCCTTTTTCCATTTTAGAAAACCACTCGGGATCAGTTATTAATGCGCGCCCAATTGCAACAAGAGGTGTAACATGTAATGCTTTCTCAATGTCTTCTCTAGATTCCAAGGTTCCAACGCCAATCAAAGGTACCTTGTCACCGATCGCCTCTTGAATAAGTTCAATACGTGGTGTGGTATCACTTTCGTCTCTATTAGAAGATCCAAAGAAGTGCCCTAGAGACACGTGAAGATAATCAAGGTCTTTTTCAGCCAATACACGTAAAAGCTTTAATGTATCATCCATTGTGAAGCCTGGATCCTGATATTCCTCTGGAGAAAAGCGATAGCCTATTATAAATGGCTCCTTTGTATACTGCTTAGCAGCGGTTTGAACCGCATCTACAATTGCCAACGGAAATGTCATCCGCTTCTCTAGGTTCCCACCCCATTTGTCAGTTCTACGATTGGAATGTGGAGAGAAGAACTGGTGAATTAAGTAAGTGTTCGCCCCATGGATTTCTACTCCATCGAAGCCTGCTTCAATGGCTCTGCGGGTTGCTTCTTTAAAAGAGGCAATGGTCTTTTCAATCTCTTCCTCTGTCATCTCTCGTGGTACTTCTGCATTGTCACGAGGTGCTGCAATAGCACTTGCAGATACTGGTTGTTCACCGTTTAACACCCTCGAATTCGATTGTCGTCCAGCGTGGAAAATCTGAAGGATGGCTTTTGCTCCATTATTTTTAATAGCACTAGCCAGTTTCTTGAGGCTAGGTATTCTCTCATCCGATTCAGCACCTATTGAATACTCAAACCCAGCACCAAGTGGCTCTGCATAAGCGCAAGCGGTGATAACCGCACCAATCCCACTTTTAGCACGACGAGCATAATATATTTGTTCATCTTCTGAGACATCTCCATTTTTCTCTGAAGAATAAGTAGTCATGGGAGCCATTAAAATTCGATTTTTTAATGTAACCCCTGATGGTAAAGTGTATGCATCGAACATAGAAGTATTTTCCATTAAATAACATCTCCCTTATATTAAGTCACCTATATATATACCCTAAAGGAATGCTTTTCAAAATCAAAATAATTGGCTTGAAATCTCTCCAAAGGAAGGTTTTTACTTGTTAATTGTAGAAGATTATCTATAACGCGTTAGGGGGGAGGGAACCTATGTGATTCAGGCTGTGTTATTTGATTTGTATGAGACACTGATCACGGAATGGGAAATGGGAAAAAGGAAAGCAAGTTATTCTGTAGAACCAATTGGTTTGGAGGAATCGATTTATAAAAGGGAATGGCATGCGAGAGTTAATGACAGAATGGATGGAACATATCCGGATCACCCAAGCGTTTTGAGAGAGATATTGAAGGAGGCAGGTTTACCTATTGATGAACAGGCCATCCAACTAATACATAATGACAGGGCATTCGTTAAATCGGTAGCCTTT
>NZ_JBAEAP010000223.1:0-3134 GCF_056205495.1 Psychrobacillus sp.
TTAAAGTCTCCTAATGAAACGATATTAGCTTCTGGATTTTTCGTGTGAACATCTTTTATAAATCCATAAACTATGTTTGCAATCTGGTGACGCTGTGCTTCACTTGTATAAACTGGGGGCTGAATAGCTCCAAACAAAGGAGTATCTCCCGATTTGGAATTCCAGTGATTCGCAATCACGATTACACTCTCACCTTGGAAGTCGAATTGAGCTGCCAAAGGCTTACGACTGTTATTAAATGCACTATTGGTTGGGTCAATTCGACCTGGATTATGCGTCAGCTTCCCATTCTCGTAACCAACTTTAGCGGTTGCTCCACCTACTGGCATTCCTTTGGTTAAAGATACACGCTCAGGGTTGTAAAGGAACCCAACTCGAATATTCGCATTAGGTGCTCCACCATCTGCATTGTTGACAGGATCAATATTTACATATTCATATTCCACTCCGCCGGCAGCCTTAATTGCTGTTATTAGGCGCTCATAGCTTTGATTTGCTTTAGAATCTCCTGCAGATTCTCCATTATTGTCTTGCACCTCTGTTACGCCAACGATATCAGGACTTTGCATATCATTAGCTATAGCTCTAGCTAATTTTCTAGCTTTGTCGTCTGAAGTTGACGATTTGTTATTAGAGAAATTCTCTAAATTGTAGGAAGCAATTGTCAGTTTGTCTTCTGCTTTTACAATTGTAGTTTTCTCTGGAGAAGCAGTACCCTTTGTATGTGCTGCTTGCATTTCATTTAGAGAAACATAAATTTTAAAGTTTTGATACGAGTAGCCTACAACTCCAACAATTGGACCCGTAAACTTGTCACCTGTAGCAACCTCGAAATTTCGTGCTGCTCCATTTGGCTCCAATCGGAATTGAATACGATTCGGGTTTTGGTTACCTTCCTCAAAAAGCACTCCTCCGTGAAGAGAATTGGTTGGTGCATTTTCTAATACGGTAATCAAATCTCCGTGCTCCTGAGGTGATACTGATTTAACATTACCAACCTGCACGCGCATCCCTTCTATACTTTCCCAGAAATCAATTGCATCGATAGTTGGATTAAAAACTTGTAAATTATCGCTATCTATTGCTTGTAAATTCATCTTTGACTCATCGATGATAATTGGCTTTGGTAAAGATACATTGCTCTTCACTACAGTAACTTTTCCACCCTGGTCATTTCGTACATTAATTTGAGTTGTTTTCAAGTCTGTTTGGTTAGCATCGGAATATCCATCATATGCATACTCACTAACTTTCCCAGTAACCTCTACTAAATCTCCAACTTTAACTGGCCAAGTGCTAGTTCCACTGTAAAGCATAATTGCTT
The DNA here is from genome assembly GCF_056205495.1 of Psychrobacillus sp. NCBI lineage: Bacteria > Bacillati > Bacillota > Bacilli > Caryophanales > Bacillaceae > Psychrobacillus > Psychrobacillus sp. The sequence goes on from NZ_JBAEAP010000223.1 coordinate 1,325, forward strand.
CCGAAGTGTTTGGATTGTTATCTACTAAATCATCTGGCGTTTGAATCGTATAGTAAGTTGCTCCGTTTAAAACAAATGAATAAGTGACAACTCCTTGTATTCCTTCCACCGTTTGATTTGCAAAAGGTGTGTTATGTCCTTCACCTTGAATATCGTGAATTTGTAGACTGTCTGTAATGATGTATTCAAAGGTTTTTATTTCAGAAATTCCATCAGCCGTTACCGCTATCGCCTTAACTGTTGTATTCGTTTGAATATCGTATGGCGACGTGTATTTTATGCTTTCCACAGTAGGGTTTGTACCATCTATTGTGTAATAAATTTCAGCTCCAGATGTGGTAGTAGAAAGAGTAACCGTAGTCCCCCCTACATATGTCCCGCTACCTGGCGTAGCAACTACCGGCTGTAAAATCGTGCTATCCTCTACGATATCTGACGCAAATCGCGGAATAATTTGATAGTCATTATCAAATTGTTGAACGATTCCTGTAATAGATTCATAGACATTACCAACCTTTAAATTCAATGTGCCATTTTCATCTCGCACAATAAAGCTCGTTGTTCCGTCAGTAGCCGTAAAGTTGTTATTAGTGTTGTCTGCAGTGATTGTAATGTCTTTAGCTTGAACTAGAAGTGATTCATTCGCTTCATTCACTTCTGCCCCTGTTACAACCTTAGGAGCTGGAGCACCTACCCGTTCTTGCTTTTTAACAAGAGTAGCATTGTCCAATTGTAAAAGCCCTCGGTATTCGGCTAGCTTACCTGTTACAATGACTTCATCGCCAACCGTTGCTGAAAGACTAGAAGGTCGAACCGCAATCCCCGCCGTCCCATCTTGTACAGAAATGCTGTTTTTCAGGTTAGCAACTACAATTGCCTTAATAGTTACTGTGTCTCCTATTTTTCCTGATCGAGCTTCAGCAACTGTAATATATGTTGGTTCCTCTGGCTCCTCTGGGTCTGGTTCCACTGGAGTTGTTCCACCCATTGTATGAGTACCTAAATAGTCGAATGTGTCTATAGGATACGAATCCCATTGCGAAGTGACCTCATATACGTCATTAGGATTTGAATCTCCCGAAAGAATAGACGCCTTCTTTACTAGCGTGACATTTTCTCCCCATTTTGTTGTGCTTCCTAGTTGACCAAAGGAATCGACAACCTCCGTAGATTTCTTTAACAGAAGAACATCGTCTCCGTTAAAGGCAGTCACAGTACCATTTTGCAAATCCCCTTTGGCTTTAAGGGCTGCATTCGCTTGATTATGATAAATTACGTAAGTTTTACCGTGAGCTAACGTGCCTGTCAATTTTAGAGCAGTTGGTCCACTTGTTTTACCATTCGTATAAAGCTCTATCGAATAGTTAGAAAGGTCTAAGTCAGAGCCAGTCCCATTATAGAGCTCGATTGCCTTGTTATTGCTATTTCCCTCTACGTACTCTGATATGATTAAATCTGTAGCATTTGTAGCCGCAACTGCTTTCGAAGGTAAGGCGGGTAAAACTAGTCCAGCCATAAGTGTTGCAGACAAAAGCACATTGAAATGCTTTTTCCAGTTCCTTTTTATCATCTCTATATTTCTCCTTTTAGTTAGGGATTTTAGTATTAATAAAAGCTATAGAATGATATTTCCTAAGACCGTTATGCCGTCTAAGGTGTAGCTATCACTATCTAATTCTGAAAAGTCTGCACCGCCCTCAACTGTAATATTGGAGAAGTATACACTTCCCGATGGGCTACCAACTAATGTTAGATTTCCTTTTATTACTGCATGTTCTAGCTTACTTATATCTGATAATGATACGGTTAC
>NZ_JBAEAP010000224.1:0-6006 GCF_056205495.1 Psychrobacillus sp.
CTGCAACGTCTACATCGGAAACACCATCTATATCGGTCATAGACTGGCACACAAACGTTATATCTGTATTCTGCTCGGTGCTTCTATTTTGGGCAACTGTCAGCATTGACTCAGATAAATCAATGCCGATCACTTCATACCCAGCTTTTGCAAAGCTGACACTTAGTACACCTGTGCCACAGCCTATGTCCATTAAACGTTTATTTTTCAAAATAGGTGCTTTAGCCAGCACCCATTCTGCATATTTATCATATGGTATATCTGACATCAACGAATCGTAGATGAAGGCGAACTGGTCGTAAGTAGACATTATGCGTCATGTCCTACTTCAATCATTGGAGCATCGCCCCATAGACGTTCTAGGTTATAATAAGAGCGCTCATCTTTATGGAATACGTGTGCTACCACATCTCCCATATCAACTAATATCCAACGAGCCTCATCGAAGCCTTCCATACGTTTTACATTGAATCCAGCTTTATCTGCTTGTTCAAACAGTTCCTTTGCAATCGCTTGAACTTGACGATCTGAGTTAGCGTGACAAATTAGAAAGTAATCCGCAAGTAAAGATACGCCTTGCATATTTAAAATTACAATATCCTCCGCTCTTTTGTCGTCTGCCGCTTTATAAGCTATTTCTACTAATGATTTGTTTGAAGTCATTCTTTCACTTTTCCTCTCTTTTGTATCAAGTCATTATAACAATGAAATGAATCCGGAAAAACCGGCTGTCTTTTTTTGATCAAAAATGTCATGCTGTGCTGGACGCAACTAAGCATCCCTTCTTCTAAATCTTGATTTGCAATTTCCCTTAATACTTCTACTCCAGGGAAACTTCTACTAGGTTCAATCATATCTGCAATATAGACGATTTTTTCTAAGTTAGACATCCCTGCCCGGCCCGTCGTATGATACTGAATAGCATTAAGAATATCCGCGTCTTCAATATTAAACTCCTGCCTTGCTACATAGCTTCCCACAGGAGCATGCCATAATTCATGGTGAAAATTTAAAAGCATCGGGTCCATTTGCTCTGAGATAATTATTTCTTTCAGCCAGGACTTTTCTGCATATTTTACACTGTCATGTAATATGCCAGCAATTTCAGCTTTTTCTGTATCCTCACCGTATTTAGCTGCAAGCTGTGTAGCTGTCTCGGCTACACCTCTCGTATGGATAAAACGGCGCTCCGGCATTCTGTCTTTCATTTGAAGAAGCATAGATTCAAATTTCATACAGATTCTCCTTTTGAATGTATTCTCTAACCTGAGCAGGAATTAGAAATTTTGTTGTTTCTCCATTCTTCAGTCGTTCCCGTATGACAGTAGAAGAAATATCGATTTGGGGAATATCTAAGGTAATAATAGGATATGCAGACACGATAGAGGTATTTGGTCTTGCAACACCAACCAAACGCACTAATTTTAAAAGATCGTCAATACGGTGCCAGTTAGATAAATACTCTACCTGGTCTCCGCCAATAATGAAATAAAACTCGGTGTCTGCTTCTTGTTCTGTTAATATTTGCATCGTATCAACAGTATATGAGGTTCCCCCTCGAATAAGCTCAATCGTTTCAATAGCCATATATGGCACATGTTCAATAGCAAGCTTTAGCATTTCTAATCGCTGTTCGGAAGTCACTCTTGTATCCTTTGATTTATGTGGAGGAATAGCATTCGGCATCAGTCTTACTTCATCTAAATGAAGTGCATGAAACACTTCATTTGCAATGATTAAGTGGCCAATATGTGGAGGGTTAAAAGTCCCCCCCAATATCCCTACTTTTTTTGTCATGCACGATTCACTTTTGGAAGCTCAATTCGTTTGTTGTTTTTAGACTGCTTGTACAAAACAACCGTTAAACCGATTAACTGGACAAGCTCTGCTCTAGTACCTTTTGCAAGTGCTTCTGCCACCTCGTGCTTTTCATCCTCACAGTTTTGTAAAATACTGATTTTGATCAATTCACGTACTTCCAACGCTTCGCTAATTTGCTTAGTCATTGCATCGTTAACGCCACCTTTACCTACTTGAAATATTGGTGACAAATGGTGAGCTTGACTACGTAAAAATCTTTTTTGTTTACCTGTTAACATATTATCCTCCTAATTGCTCTGTCAATCGTTGAATCATATCATCTGTATTCGGATAACTTCCGTTCCAATATGAAAAAGCTAAGGCACCTTGATGTACAAGCATACCTAAACCGTTAATTGTTCGAACATTGTACTTTTCTGCTTCCTCTAAAAAAGGGGTAACTAAAGGATTATATACAATATCAGCAACAATTGTATACTCTTTAATACCTTTTAGTTGAATAGGAAGCTCTTTACTATTACTTTTCATACCAAGAGGAGTTGTTTGAACAACCACATCAAACGATTGTAATTGTTCCTCTGCCTCTAGGTATGTAATTGCTTGACCAAATTGAAGCTCATCTACAAGTTTTTTTGCATTTTCTAATGTACGATTTGCAACGGATAGATTTTTATATCCAAGCTGCTTAAAGGCAAATATAATTCCTCTAGCTGCCCCGCCTGCACCGAGCATCAATATATTATTGGAATGGTCAGTTTCTCCAAGCGAACGGATAAACCCTAATCCATCCGTATTATAGCCCACGAATTCCCCTTCATCTGTTTTGACGACTGTATTTACAGCCCCAATTTTGGCAGCTGATTCATCCAGACGGTCCAAAAAAGGAATGATGGCTTCTTTATATGGTACCGTTACATTCCATCCACTACACCCTAGAAGCTTTAAACCTTCGATAGCGTCCTTTAGCTTCCCTTCCTTCACATGAATAGGAATGTAGCTTGCATTGATATTTTGCTCCTGTAGCCAAGCATCATGCATATAAGGTGATAAAGAATGGGCAATTGGATTACCTATGACTGCAAACCATTTTTTCAAACTTACTTCCCCCTAAATAAGAGATGGACGAATAGAAACCTCTACACCAGCAGGAGCATGAGCTGCTATCACAACTCCGCCTTTTTGCACAGTTATCCAACCAAGTCCTGAAAATACGATATCCGTTTTATCATCTTTTATCTTAAATTCATGTCTTACTAAAGGTGGTAATAGGTCTACAAATTTCTCAGAAGGCGGTGACAACAATTGACCGCGATGCTCTTGCCATAAAGTATCAGCATTCTCAAGCTTCGTACGATGAATTGGAATATCGTTTGCTATATGACAAGTAAAGGCAGATCGTTCTCCCTTTATAAAATCAAATCGAGAAAGTCCTCCAAGATAGAGAGTTTGCTCACTATTTAGTTGGAATACCTTTGGCTTCACTTCTTTTTTAGGTGTGATATATTTTAGCTCCGATGGATCTAAGAAATGGGCCATCTGGTGATGATTAATGATTCCTGGCGTATCATAAAGAGCTTTTTTATCATCTAAAGGTATCTCAATCATGTCCAAGGTTGTCCCAGGAAAATGAGAAGTAGTGATAACTGCTTCTACTCCGGTAGCCTGTTTAATAATCCTGTTTATAAATGTAGATTTACCAACATTGGTACAGCCTACTACGTAAACATTTTCACCTTTACGATAATGCTCAATAGCCTCCATAGCTTCTGGCATACCAGTACCTTTATGTGCACTGACAAATAGAACATCGATTGGTGATAAGCCTAGTTTCTTTGCTTCTTGCTTCATCCAATTGATTACTTTGTTTTTCTTAACGGATTTAGGCAGTAAATCTGCTTTGTTTGCTACTAATAGTATCGGATTGTTACCAACAAATCGGTGTAGGCCTGGTAGCCAGCTTCCGTTAAAATCAAAAATATCTACAATCTTCACAATTAGTCCTTTTTTTGTACCTAAACCATTTAAGATTTTTAAGAAATCATCGTCGGTTAAAGAAACCGGCTGCAACTCATTGTAATTTTTTAAACGAAAACAACGCTGGCAAATAATATCCTCTTTTTCTAACGAAGAAACAGGAGCATATCCTGGATCTCCAACTACCTCGGTTTGGATTACTGTTCCACAACCTATACATTTTGGTGCTTCTGTCACGCTTCTTCCTCCCATGTAACTTGTCCTTTTTTGTCCAAGTAACTAAAAATTCTTCTCTCCACCATACGATTGAACTTTGTCACGAAACCATCTGATTTTGCGACAGGTATCACTAGAATGGTATGGAGCTTTTGTCTATTTCCGCCAAAGACATCCGTTAATAGCTGATCACCAATAACAACAACTTCCTCTTTTTTAACGGACATTATACTTAGAGCATGACGAAAAGCCTTTCCTAAAGGCTTTTTTGCTTTATATATAAAAGGAATCCCTAATGGATCTGCAAATGACTTAACACGTAATTCATTGTTATTGGATACAATGGTTACTTGAATACCTGCTTCTTTCATATTAGTGAACCATTCTATTAGCTTAGGGGTTGCATCTGGTCGATCCCATTCAACTAATGTATTATCCAAATCTGTAATAATTGCCTTTACGCCTTTTTCCTTTAACATTTCCGGTGTTATATGAAAGACACTTCTAACAAATTCACTTGGTATAAAATTTGAATACAAAGACAAACACTCCACTTCGACACTTTTTCTTTAACGATTATAGCATATTTGCGACTCTCTCACCCATTCGAATAAACTTTCCAGGAGTTATTTCTCTTGAAAACTCTATACTGTCTTCTTCAAATAACAAAACTACTGTTGAACCGAAAGAAAAGTAACCTACCTCTTCTCCCTTTTTCCATTCTAACTCCCTGTTAGTAAGTTCAATGGAATTCACGAACATTGCCCCCACCTTAATGTGAAAACAACGCTTATCATTAGGCATCAAAAGCTCTGTCAATAGCCGATAGTTGCCACTAATTGTTTCTTTACCATAAGCTAGTCCCCATTTGTTCACTGGATAGGATTTCTTTCCTAGCACATACTGTCGAGTAACCTTCCCGTCAATGGGAGAGTGGATTCGGTGATATTCGGCTGGGCTTAAATATAAAATGATAAATTTACCTTTTTCATATTCTTTACCTATTTTGTCGGTGCCGAGCATATCATAAAGCGTGTATGGTTTTCCTTTTACATGAAAAATTCCATCATACGTTATATCCCCGAAAGTTTCAATAGTCACATCTACTGGACTTATAATTCCATTGACAGCTGGGTCTATATTTCTACTATTTTGTTTTAATGGGCGAACAAAAAAATCATGCAATGTAGAAAATTCATGGAGATGACATGGCATTTCAGAAGGATCTATATTAAAATGTTTCATATAGGCAGGTATTATTTTCTTACTGAGATTAGACTGAGCAAAGCCTTTGATTATAGATGATGACCACCTACCATTGGTCAGCTCAATCATAGATTGATATATTTTTTCTTTCATTTCTTAGTCTCCCTATAAAAATTTACTTACAATTTTTGTTTAATCGAAGTATAATGAACAAATATGTTATTTGTAAAGGAGTGATTTGCAATGTATTTACAAAATGCTATGACTCAAACAATAAAAAAACTAAAAACGCAGGCTGCTAATATGATAACAATTGGTAATTTAGCATTCGGTGGAGCAGCAATTATGGCTACAGTAAATGAATACTACACGTTTAGCGTGTTATTTATATTTATAGCAGGCTTGTTAGATCGTTTTGATGGCATGGTTGCCAGAAGATTCAACTTAGAGTCAGAGCTTGGTAAACAATTAGATTCGATGAGTGATATTATATCATTCGGAATTGCACCTGCTCTTTTAATGTACTCCTTAGTTTTACAGGAATTTAGTATTGCAGGAATGATTATTACTGTTATATATATAGCTTGTGGCGCATTTAGATTAGCCCGCTTTAATATTTCTGAGTCAAATGGATTTTTTACAGGACTACCAATTACGGTTGCCGGAGTAATTTTAACATTATCATACTTCGCTATTAATTTTGTTCCGCCAGTTACGTACATGTTTTTATTTATTATTCTTGCATTATTAATGATTAGTACCTTTACTTTAAAAAAGGTCTGATATGCT
>NZ_JBAEAP010000225.1:0-13177 GCF_056205495.1 Psychrobacillus sp.
ATCGATTATTTTAATAGGAAAAGAGTTCGTATTATAACTACTTCCTTTTTCCTATGCTGGAATATTTACTTATACATTTGGACAGAATGGAATAGAAGTAAAGTTAAAGCTAGGAGGATAAAAATTGGAAAAAGATCATTCTAACAACGAGACTAATCGTGAGACTGAGGATACACTGACAAATAGACAGGGACATCCAATTACGAACAACCAAAATATAAGAACAGTTGGAAACCGTGGTCCAGCAACGCTTGAAAATTATGACTTCATAGAAAAAATAAGTCATTTTGACAGAGAGCGGATTCCAGAACGTGTAGTTCATGCACGCGGGGCTGGAGCACATGGGTATTTTGAAGCGTACGGAGCAGTTGGTAATGAAAGTATATCGAAATATACTAGGGCTAAGCTATTCCAGGAAAAAGGAAAAAGAACACCGGTTTTTGCTCGTTTTTCTTCCGTTATTCATGGAGGACATTCACCTGAAACGCTACGTGATCCTAGAGGATTTGCAGTGAAATTTTATACGGAGGATGGCAACTGGGATTTAGTAGGAAACAACTTAAAGATTTTCTTTATTCGTGATGCGATGAAATTTCCTGATATGATTCATGCATTTAAGCCAGATCCTGTTACAAATATTCAAGATGCAGAACGATTTTTTGATTTTTGTGCAAGCTCTCCGGAATCCTTTCATATGGTTACATTCATTTATTCGCCTTGGGGAATTCCAGCGAATTATCGCATGATGCAAGGCTCAGGAGTAAATACGTATAAATGGGTAAATAAAGATGGTGAGGGAGTCCTGATCAAGTATCATTGGGAGCCTAAACAAGGAATTCGTAATTTAACTCAATCAGAAGCTGAAGAAATTCAAGCGAAAAATTTCAATCATGCTACTCAAGACTTATATGATGCTATTGAAAAGGGAGATTTCCCTGAGTGGGAGTTAAATGTTCAAATTATGAGTGATGGTGAACACCCTGAGTTAGATTTCGATCCGTTAGACGATACAAAGTTATGGCCGAATGATCAATTTCCATGGATGCCAGTTGGAAAAATGGTGTTAAACCGTAATCCTCAGGACTATTTCATGGAAGTGGAGCAAGCAGCATTTGGTACAGGGGTATTAGTAGATGGATTAGATTTCTCAGATGACAAAATGCTTCAGGGACGGACCTTCTCTTATTCTGATACTCAGCGTCATCGAGTAGGGGCTAACTATTTACAGCTCCCTATTAATGCACCGAAAAAGCGTGTGGCAACCAATCAAACAGGTGGCCAAATGGCATATCGGTTAGATAGAGGCCCTTTCCAAAACCCTCATATTAACTACGAGCCATCTATTTTAGATGGATTGCATGAGGCTGAGCAAACTGGCAAGGAATACACCCCAATGATTAAAGGAAACTTAGTTAGAGAATCGATAGATCGCCAAAGTAATACGAAGCAAGCGGGGGAAACCTATCGTAATTTTGAACAGTGGGAGAAGACAGAACTACTGTCTAACCTAGTGAATGATCTCTCTAAGTGTGACCCAAGAATTCAGGATAAGATGATTGCTCTAGCAGAGGAAGCGGATGAAGAGTACGGAAGACTTCTTAAGGAAGGCTTAAAAAATGCACCTAAAGGTGGCTCTAGTCAACATCCACTTGGGGACGTAAATGGAGAAAAAGCTCCACAGCAAGCGGTAGAAAATAGTCATGAAGCTGATCCTTATTGATATAAAAATTTAATACTCTAATATAAACAAACGTGAAATCGTTCCTTGATTTCACGTTTTTATTTTTTCTCAGTTGGTAACTATAGAGCTACGGGGGGAAATGACAAGGCCTAAGGAGATTAAGGATTTAAAAATTCAGAGAGCTTTTCTTATTTTTCTTACTTTTAAAACCTATTGTTGTACTAGGGAATAGAGTTCCTATATACTAATGATAATATAATAAATCTGTTTTTCTTAGACTTTAAATAGATTAATAATGAGGAGATGTAGGATATGTCAAAAATTTATATTATTCATGAAAATGATGAGTGGACAATTCATTTAACTAAAAGATTAGAGGAACTTAATCTGCCTTATGAAAGCTGGCATTTAGACCAAGGAATTGTAGATTTAACGGTCGAACCACCAAACGGTGTATTTTATAACCGCATGAGCGCATCTTCTCATACTAGGGGGCATAGGTATGCACCAGAATTGGCTGGAGGTATGCTTACATGGTTAGAACATCATGGAAGAACAGTGTTTAATGGAACAAAAGCATTAAGCTTGGAACTAAGTAAAATCAATCAGTATGCAGCATTAGAAGCAAGCGGTATTCGAACACCTAAAACAATAGCTGCCGTTGGTAAGGAACACATCGTTTCTGCTGCCGAGAAATTAGGGGTTGTCCCTTTTATAACCAAACATAATAGAGCAGGGAAAGGACTAGGGGTTCAATTATTCCAAACAGTCGATGCATTAAAGGAATATATTTATGGCCCAATGTTTGATGAACCTGTGGATGGCATTACATTAATTCAAGAGTATATTCAATCTCCAGAATCGTATATTACAAGAGCAGAGTTTGTCGGAGGAAAATACTTATATGCTGTTAGAGTCGATACCTCTGAGGGATTTGAACTTTGCCCGGCTGACTCGTGTCAAATTGGTGATGCCTTCTGTCCAGTGGGAGAGGAGCCAACTGTTAAACCAAAGTTTGAGATCCAAGAGGATTTAGAGGAAGGATGGATTGCAAAATATGAAGCCTTCCTTCAACAAAACAAAATAGATGTTGCAGGTATTGAATTCATACGGGATAGTAATGGTGAAGTCTACACCTATGATGTAAACACGAATACGAATTATAATGCGGACGCTGAGGAAAAGGCTGGAAAATATGGCATGCTAGAGCTTGCTAAGTTTCTAGGAGCAACACTAGAAAGCTTAAAAGCATTTAATTAATAAACAAAGGAGGGACATGAGAAATTCATGCCTCTCCTTTAATAGTTATGTGATATTTTAAGAGAAATCCTCTTTTAAAATAGAGTAAATTTTTAAATCTACATGTTTCCCTTTTACTTTCATCCCTTTTCTCATAGTACCTTCATAGGACATCCCCACTTTTTCCATTACACGCGAGGAGCCGACATTCTCGACAAAGCATCTAGCCTGTATGCGTATTAAGTCCATGTGGTTAAAGCCAAAATGGATTAATGCTTCGGCAGCTTCAGTAGTTAACCCTTGTCCCCAGTATTCAGGGGAAAGAACGTATCCGATTTCAGCACTATCATGTTTAATTTGCCATTGGACAAAGTCGATAGTTCCGATAAACTGACCTGTTTCCTTATATTCAATCCCCCACGGTGCAATATCCTTTTTCTCGTACTGCTTTAGTATAAAATGAATGAATTCCTTCGTGTCCTCTAATGTATTGTGCTGATTCCAAGTAACATACTTAGATACTTCTGGGTTGGATCCATATGTATACATATCCTCTGCATCACCTAGCGTAATTTTCCGCAGTATGAGTCTTTCAGTTTCCAATTGTGGCAAGTCTCCGTAAATAGTTTGAATTTCCATTCCATAACATCCTCCCTTTTGTTAGTTCTTTCCATTATAATTTATTTAGCTTTGTTATAGATATGGGTTTATTTTGACTAACAATTCTTTTTTATAGTGACTGTAAACATAAACAAAGGTACTTTCAAACGTCTGTTAAATATAAATAGATGATGAAATTGGGGTTGGTGACCATTTTGAAGCTTTGTTTATGCGAGTAAATTTTTAGCGATTTATCGATGCTAAAGCTGTTCCATTTATTGATTGGAGCGCCAGACGGCGACTCCTACGGGATGAGTGAGACAGATAAGACATCACAACCACGCGCGTAAGCGATGGGTGATGGCTTATCGCTCACCCCGAGGAAAGCGTCCGGCTGGGGCGGAAATCAATTCTACTCTCTGCTTTAAGATTTCTTTGCATCATAAATCACCCTAACCTTTAACATAGCCATTTATCTTAAAAAAAGAAAGACTATTTAGATATAATGGTAGTAAGCTAATTGTAGAGAAAAGAGGGGAAATATGAAGAAGTATGAAGTTATCTTATTTGATTTGGACGGAACGTTGTCTAATCCTAAAATAGGAATTACAACCTCTATCCAATATGGATTAGAAAAAATGGGGATTATGGAGAAGGATCTTGAAAAGTTAGAGTGCTTTATAGGACCGCCATTACAGATTTCTTTTGCAGATTATTATGGCTTTAATGAAAAGCAATGCCACCAAGCCATTGCTTTTTATAGAGAGAGATTTATAGAAACTGGCATGTATGAGAATGAACTTTACGAGGGCATTATCCCGTTGTTGGAAAAGTTAAAAGTGGCAGGGAAAAAGCTTGCAGTTGCTACCTCTAAGCCTACGGTATTTGCTATCGAAATTTTAAAGTATTTCCAAATTGCAGATTACTTTGATGTAGTGGTTGGTAGTGAATTAGATGGAACTAGGTCAGCTAAGGCAGAAATCATACAATATGTTCTAGACGAGTTTCAAGATAAGACGAAGGATAATTTTGTCATGATTGGAGATAGAAAGCATGATATGATTGGAGCTAATCTAACGGGCATAGATTCCATAGGGGTAACGTATGGATTTGGTTCGTCTGAAGAGTTGGAGCATGCGAGTGCCACTTATGTTGTTGAGAGTATAGAGGGGCTAGAGAAGCTAATTGCTTAAAAAGAAGATAGATTAAGCGAAGCTATTCTAAATGGTGATATAAAAGGAGTTGTAACAATGAGCTTTGTAGCTTTATTGATCAGTCTATTGGTAGTTGTTTTTGGTGTAGCTATTTTAACGGGAATCATCTATTTGTTGATGAAAGCATCTAAGAAGTAAAAGGATTTTAGCTGAAAATAAAAAGACCGATTGCAAAGTAGCGTTCGGTCTTTCCTTTTAATACTTATAGGATTGTCCACCATCGATTGTAATAACACACGCATTTACAAACTTAGATTCTTCAGATAACAAGAATGCAACAACGTTTGCTCCCTCTTGAGGTCTACCGAAACGTTTCATAGGGTTAACGGAAACAAATGCTTTACCAGCCTCTTCCCAGCCTTCTTCTCCACCAATTTGTTTTAACGAAGCTTCTACCATAGGAGTCATGATTGCGCCAGGAGCAATTGCATTAATATTGATACCGTATTGACCGTACTCTATTCCAGAGTTTCTAGTAAGCCCTACTACACCGTGTTTACTAGCAGAGTAACCCGACTGATTCCCGACACCACGAATACCGCCGACAGAAGCGGTATTTACTACAGAACCAGCTCCATTTTTTTTCATCTCAGCTAGTACATATTTTAAACCATAAAATACTCCGTTTAGATTAACATTCACGACCTTGTGAAACTCTTCGATACCGAAATCCTCTGTCAGGTTTTGCTTGCCCTCGATTCCAGCATTGTTGAAAAATCCATCTATACGTCCAAACTTGTTAACTGTTTCATCCACATAGTTTTTTACTGCGGCCTCTTCTGCAACGTTTGCTGTAACTAAGAGTAATTCAGTATTTGGTGCCACTTCTAGGATACGACTTTTAGTTTCCTCTAGACCATTGCTATTTAAATCTACCAATGTCAGTTTAGCTCCATCTTTCGCCAAAGTTATGGCAGTAACCTGTCCTAAACCTGAACCAGCACCAGTTATAATAATTACCTTTTCATTAAAACGTTTAGTCATAAACAATTCCTCCAATTTGTTAGTCTTTACTATATCTCGCATGCTATTAAATAGTACAAGTTAGGTTGCCTCGAAAATGGCTTACTATACATTGGTTTCCTTGTTAATTTACAGACCTTTTAGTTTCCCTCTATAATAAAAGAGTTATATAGTGCGCTTTGTTTTTTGAGTCGTATGTGTGAAGCTCTTTAAAATAGATGTCTCAGCTACCTCTCATGGTTTGTATTTAAGCGCTTTCTTATTTAGGAGGTACTAAAGTGAAGTTCGTTTCGTGGAATGTCAATGGGCTGAGAGCCTGTGTTAATAAAGGATTTTTAGATTACTTTCAGGAGGTAGATGCTGATGTTGTTTGCCTTCAGGAAACCAAGCTGCAAGAAGGTCAAATCTCCCTAGCTTTAGATGGTTATGAGCAGTATTGGAATTATGCATTAAAAAAAGGATATTCGGGAACTGCTATCTTTACTAAAGTAAAACCTCTTTCTGTTAAATATGGAGTAGGAGATTTAGAAACTGAAGATGAAGGACGTATCATTACAATGGAGTTCGAGGATTTCTATTTAGTAAATGTATATACTCCAAATGCCAAACGTGATTTAACGAGACTTGCTTATCGATTAGAATGGGAAGATGACATGCGTACATATTTAAAGCAGTTAGATACTGTAAAGCCTGTTATCATGTGTGGAGATTTAAACGTGGCTCACGCTGAAATAGATTTGAAAAATGCTAAATCCAATAAAGGTAACTCAGGATTTACGGCAGAGGAGAGAGGGAAGATGACCTCGTTATTGGCAGAAGGATTTATCGATACCTACCGATACTTCCATCCAGACCAAGAGGGCGCGTACACGTGGTGGTCGTACATGAGTAAGGTGAGAGAGCGCAATATCGGGTGGCGCATTGATTATTTTATAGCATCCGAAAGGTTAAGTCCTCGACTGATCAGTGCTTCGATTGACGCTGATGTGTTAGGTAGTGATCATTGTCCTATTTTGCTAGAAATAGAAGATGAAAAGTCGTGACAACCTTGTGGAATATTCGATATATTATGGGAAAGGATACAATCCCTCAATGAAATAGAGTACAATGTGGTTAAAATAGAAAAATTCTGGAGGTACCAATAGATGAATGCTTTAGCTGTCCAATTAAATGAAAAAATGCAAAAAGAAAATCCAGCAATTTTTAACATGTTATCTGAGTTAGGAAAGAGTTTATTTTATCCAAAAGGGATATTAAGTCAAAGTGCCGAGGCAAGTAAAAAAGCACATCGCTTTAATGCAACAATTGGAATTGCCACTGAAAATGGTGAACCGATGCATTTTCGTCATATTCAAGAAAAAGTAGATTATAACCCAAACGATATTTATCCGTATGCACCACCACAAGGTAAGGAAGCCCTACGATCCGCATGGAAGGAAAAACTTCTTAAAGATAATCCATCTCTTCAAGGAAAAACCTTCGGCTTACCGATTGTTACTAATGCATTGACACACGGACTAAGTATTGTAGCCGATCTATTTATGAATCCAGGAGATGTGGTCATCACACCTGATCATTATTGGGGTAATTACAATACTGTATTTCAAGTAAGAAGAGGCGGCAAGGTAGAAACTTTCCCTCTATTCAATGAAAATGGTGGATTTGATACAGAAGGATTCCGTACGACACTCTTAAAGCAAACAGGAAAAGCGATTGTATTATTAAACTTTCCTAACAACCCTACTGGCTTTACTCCCTCTCTCCAAGAAGGAGAAGCGATTGTTCAGGCCTTAAAGGAAGCTGCTGATGGAGGCTTAGATTTAGTAGTGGTATTAGATGACGCCTATTTTGGTCTTTTTTATGAGGATTCTATGAAGGAGTCCCTATTTGGATTACTTGCTGGAGCTCATTCTAATATATTGCCCATTAAGGTAGACGGTGCAACGAAAGAAAACTACGTGTGGGGTCTCCGGGTTGGGTTTATCACTTATGCTGCAGAACCAAATGTACTGGATGCTTTAGAGCAAAAAACAAAAGGAATCATCCGTGGAACGATTTCTAGTGGTTCACATATTTCTCAAACTATGATTCTGGAGTCACTTCAATCAGATGAGTTTGAAAAGGAAAAGCAAGAGAAGTTTAACATTATGCAAGGCAGAGCCAATAAAACAAAAGAAGTATTGGCAAATGAAAAATTTAACGCTTATTGGACTTACTATCCATTTAACTCTGGCTACTTTATGTGCTTAAAACTTCATGATATAGATGCAGAAACACTGCGTTTACACTTATTAGACCAATATGGTGTTGGTGTTATTGCTAGCAATACAACGGATATTCGAGTAGCCTTCTCTTGTGTGGAAGAAGAGGATATTGAAGAGCTCTTTGATCTTATTTATAAGGGTTGCCAAGATTTAGCTAAATAAAATAGTCATCTTTAAAAACTATCTAAGAGAATCTTAGGTAGTTTTTTTACGGTTTTAAGGAGTTTAGCATCGAAATTTAGAAAGCCTGGTGGAAGTCTATAGCATATATATTTTTTATTTTATAGAGAGATATGAATAGGACAGGAAACTTATGGTGAGTTACATTACTTTTATTTAAGCTTTGTTAAAGTTATTGGTTGATTTTGACTAACAATTCTTTTTTAGAGTGACTGTAAACATTATAAAAGGACATTCAAATGACTATTAAGATTATAAATAGACTATGGAATGGAGATTGGGTACAGTTTTGCGGCTTTGTTTATGCGAGTAAATGTATAAGCACTTATCGAGCATTAAAGCTGTTCTCATTTATTGATTGGAGCGCTAGACGGCGACTCCTACGGGATGGGTGATGGTTTATCGCTCACCCCGAGGAAAGCGTCCGACTGGTGCGGAAATCAATTCTACTCTCCTAATCTAGATTTCTTTTCTAAGCATCCTAAATCAACCCTACTCTTTAACATAGCCTTTATTTATTAAATATGTGATTGTATTTCCCTCCGAGAGAATTAATCCTAATTGGCGCGCATATTTTATAGAGTATTAAATCTATTTTCTTTAGTAGTTCGAAAGAAAGAAGGGGGGATTGAAATGCGGAGAAGAAAAGAGTCATCGGTCATATTTCAAATATTTATAGGTAGTTGTATTGCTATGGTTGTTTTATTTGGTTTGTATCTTATTGCAGACAAGGATAAGGAAGAACGGTCTGTGGAGCCAGAGGAGGTTGACGTGGTTGCGGAGATTGAAAAAGAAAAACCACAGGTAGAAGGAAAGACGACTCCGAGTCCTTCAAATCCTAATGTTAAAGTAGAATACTCCTCTAAAGAATGGGTGACTCACGGTGGAGATTACTATAATAGGAGATATTCTGTACTCAATCAAATTACATCGGAGAACATAGGAGATTTAAAGCCGACCTGGGTAACTAGTTTAGGTTCTGGAGCAGAGCCGAAGTATTCAGGAGAGGCAACTCCATTAGTTGTGGATGGAATTATGTATGTGGCAACTGGTGCTAATGATATATTTGCTTTAGATGCCAAAACTGGAGAACTGATATGGGCCTACGAGCCGGATATTAGCCAAGAGATGGATACCGTCTGCTGTGGGTGGACAACGCGAGGTCTAGCTGTAGGAGATGGTAAAGTATATGCAGGTCTACTAGACGCACGTCTTATAGCATTGGATCAAAAAACAGGAGAATTGCAATGGGAAACAAAGGTTGCAGAATGGGAGGAAGGCTATACAGTTACTAGTGCCCCTCTTTATTATAATGGTAAGGTTTACACCGGAGTGGCAGGAGGGGAATATGGAATTCGTGGTCGCGTAATGGCGTATGATGCGGATTTAGGATACGAAGTATGGAGATTCTATACAATACCAGGTCCAGGTGATATAAATGGCGATACTTGGCCAGACAATGATTCTTGGTTGACTGGTGGAGGACCTGTTTGGAATACTCCAGCTGTAGATCCTGAGCTTGGATATATTTACTTTGCTACTGGCAATACAGCACCCGACTTAGATGGAAGTAATCGAGAGGGTGATAATTTATATGCTAACTCGGTTGTTGCTGTAAATGCAGAAAATGGAGACTATGTATGGCACTTCCAAGAGGTGCATCATGATATATGGGATATGGATCCAGCAAATCCTGTTGTTTTGTTTGACGTAGAAAAAGATGGTGTTATGAGAAAGGGACTTGGGCAGGCAGGGAAAACTGGCTGGGTGTATTTCTTAGATCGAACGGACGGGACACCGCTTATTGGTATTGAAGAAAAGCCTGTTCCACAATTGGCAGAACAAAAAACCTCTCCTACACAACCTTTCCCAGTTGGGGATGCATTCGTTCCTCAAGGAGTTTTTCAGGATGATGTGGATAAAGACTTAGGAGATACCTTTGAAGGGCAAATAGGAGACATATTTACTCCTTTTTGGGAGGAGCCAATCACACTTAAGCCAGGTCCAGCAGGTGGAGCCAATTGGCCACCTTCTGCTTACAATCCGGATACTGAGTTGTTCTATGTGTTAGGAAATGATAATTATTTTTCATTTGCAAGACAAGAAGATGAAGCTTTTGAAGAGGGTTCTATGTATATAGGAAGTATAATGCAACCCGTTTCTAATGCTCCGGTAAGAGGTACAGTCACCGCGTTAGATGTGAAAACAAATAAAATAGTATGGCAGCAAAATTGGGATGCACAAGCATATAGTGGTGTATTAACTACTAAAGGTAATCTAGTTTTTGTAGGTCACAATGATGGAAGGCTCATAGCCTTTGATGCAAAAACAGGTAATCAAGTATGGGAATATATGATGGATGCTGGGGCAAATGCTCCTTCTATCACATATGAAATAGATGGAGAGCAGTATATTTCTATTTATGCGGCGGGTAATGCTTTAGCGGGATCGAAGCATGGAGATAAAATATATACCTTCAAGCTTGGAGGAAGCTTACCTGAAGGGCAAGTGATTGATGGCTCTGTTAAAGAAAAGGTAAGTGTGAATGAAGAAACGGAAGGAGCAACAGTTAGTTCTGACTTTGGTCTTTCTGTTTATACAAACAGCTGCATAGCCTGTCACGGAGATCAAGGTGCCAATGGACACAATGGGCCAAATCTTCAAGATAGCAAATTTGCAGAAAGCAGAGAAAACGTAATAGATCGAATAACTAACGGAGGAACTACTATGCCTTCGTTTAATGAGACACTAACCCAAGAAGAAATAGATGCAGTTGCGGATTATGTCTTGACGGTCATCTCTCCTTTAGGTAAATAATAAGATAGGCAGTTTAGCCAGTCCTGTTAGGGGGCTGGCTTTGTTGTGGTTAATTTTCCATGCTAAAGGGTAAATAGTGTATACTAAGTTCAATAGTTATTAGAAGGAGATCATCATGAAAAAAATTTATGCCGATGACAGTTTAGCATTACATACTGATTTATATCAGATAAATATGGTGGAGGCCTACTGGGCTGATAATATGCATGAGAGAAAAGCAGTGTTTGAATTATTTTTCCGAAAGCTTCCTTTTGGGAATGGTTATGGCATTTTTGCTGGCCTAGAAAGATGTCTGGAATACTTAAGAGATTTTCACTTTTCGGAAAGTGATTTAGAATACTTGCAGAATGGATTAGGGTATCGTGTTGATTTTATAGATTACTTAAAAACCGTTCGTTTTACTGGTGATGTTTATTCGATGAAAGAAGGGGAATTAGTATTTCCTAATGAGCCCATTATTCGAGTGGAATCTACTCTAGCAGAGGCACAATTAGTAGAGACTGCTTTGCTCAATATCGTAAATTATCAAACGTTAATTGCTACTAAAGGTTCTCGTATTAAACAGGTTGTCAAGGACGAGGTAGCAATGGAATTTGGCTCTCGACGAGCTCAAGAAATGGATGCTGCAATTTGGGGAACTCGTGCAGCCTTTATCGGAGGAATCGAGGCTACAAGTAATGTACGCGCCGGTAAAATGTTTGGTATTCCTGTCTCTGGAACACATGCACATTCCATGGTGCAAGCATATAAGAGTGAATATGACGCCTTTCACTCATATGCAAAAAGACACAGGGACTGTGTTTTTCTAGTAGATACGTATAACACGTTGAAAACGGGTGTGCCAACTGCTATCAAAGTAGCAAAAGAGCTAGGGGACAAAATTAATTTTATCGGTATTCGTTTAGATTCAGGAGATATTTCGTTCCTATCAAAGGAAGCTAGAAAAATGCTAGATGCAGCAGGGTTTCCAAATGCTAAAATCATCGTTTCTAATGATTTAGATGAGTATACTATTTTGAACTTAAAGGCTCAGGGAGCAAAAGTAGATAGCTGGGGTATTGGCACTAAGCTAATCACTGGATATGACCAGCCTGCACTGGGTGCTGTATATAAAATTGTTTCTATTGAAAGTGAAGCAGGTGTGATGGAGGATACTATTAAAATTTCCTCTACTACTGAAAAAGTTACTACTCCTGGGCAGAAAAAGCTCTTCCGTATTATAGATAAGGAAAACGGTAAGGCTGAGGGTGATTACATTGCTATGCATGATGAAGACCCTGCTCATGAGGAACGTCTAAAAATGTTCCACCCTGTCCATACCTTCGTTTCAAAATTTGTCACGAACTTTGAGGCTAAGGATTTACATGTAAAGGTAATCGAAAACGGGACAGTAATTTATAATAACCCAGATCTTGCGGAAATTCGGAATTATGCTCATGATAATTTGGATTTGCTTTGGGAGGAATATAAGCGTTCTCTTAATCCAGAGGAATATCCTGTTGATTTAAGCCAGAAGTGCTGGGACAATAAAATGCGTAACATTCAAGAAGTGAAGGAAATGGAGCAAAATCTTATTTCAAACAATGGAGGGATTTAAGATGTCTGACAAACAAAGAGAAATTATCGAAGCCTTAAAAGTAAAGCCTGTGGTTGATCCAAAAGAGGAAGCTCGTATAAGTATCGATTTTATGAAAGACTATTTAAAGAAGCATCCATTTTTAAAAAGTATGGTTTTAGGTATTTCAGGTGGCCAAGACTCCACTTTAGTGGGTAAGCTTGCCCAAATGGCAGTGGATGAGTTGAATGACGAAATGGGAGCAGGCACGTATTCATTTATCGCGGTTAGTTTGCCATACGGGGTGCAATTTGATGAATCTGATCGTCAGGATGCACTGAACTTTATTCAGCCAAGCAAACGTGTAACCATTAATATTAAGGAAGCCGTAGACGCAAGTGACCGTGCGTTGAAGGAAGCAGGCATAACCCTTAGTGATTTTGCAAAAGGAAATGAAAAAGCGAGAGAACGTATGAAGGCTCAGTATTCTATAGCTGCAACATATAACGGTGTAGTGCTAGGTACAGATCATGCGGCCGAAGCGGTCACTGGTTTTTATACTAAATATGGTGATGGTGGAGTAGACTTAACTCCAATTTTCCGTCTCAATAAAAGACAAGGGAAGCAATTACTAAAGCATTTAGGTGCTCCTCAGCATCTATAC
>NZ_JBAEAP010000226.1:0-2634 GCF_056205495.1 Psychrobacillus sp.
ATGGCTGATGGAAAGCTCTTTAAATACAAGGATGAATGGACTGATATCGAGACAGTTGAGTTATTACCATTAATATCAGGTCGATTCCGTAATGCACAAATATTAGAGGGTGTAGATGGTTACATTTATGGAAGTGTTGAAGGTAAGTTGTTCCGTGTAACAAAAGATAGTTTAAAAGTTGAATGGTTAAAGGATAAAGGAGTTTATGGACTGGAACAGGACTTAAACGGTAACCTCTATTACTACGATGGAAGTAATCTATGGAGATACACGATTGAGAAAAATCGTGGAAAACAAGCTGAATCAGCTGGGAAATGAAGGAGATTTAATTAAATGAAACGAAAATTGCTATACCTTGTTGTCGTTTTTGCAGTGGTCACGAGTTCACTATTCCAACCAAGTCAAGTAGAAGCGCAAGCAACGAAAGTGTATTGGGACGGTATTTTAATGGTTCCAGGTCAAGTGGGAAAAATTAAAGTAGTAAAACCGATCAACCTATGGAAACGAACATCAGATGGTTTAGTATTTGAGAGAATTCTAAAACCAGGAGAGCAATACCGTGTCTATCGCTATGACAATCTTTATGGTGGACAATATGGGCTTGGTGGCGGAATGTATATTACTAAAATGACGGGGTATGTAGATTATAAAACACCGTCTAAAGCTAAGCTTCGAGAATTGGAGAATGCTCAGGGTGGGTCAACAGTTACCCCCCCTGTAGGTACTCCTGCTTCTAACTTATTTCCAAAAGAAGCTATCCCTACTCTATCCATTGGTAAAGTAGCTGCTCAGGCTATTACTCAAATTGCTCCCGGAGTAAGAAAAAAACTGATAGACATTGATGGGGCACTAGGGGCTCAAAAGCTTTTTGTCATTGACTATGATGGAAAAACTTCCAATATTCAAATGAAGGCAGAGCTTGCGAAGGATCAAGTAGTTGGGTTTGAAACAACTTCCTCACAAGCAAATAGTGTTCCGCAAAATGATTCTTATCATGTCGTAGCAGGCGTTAACGGCGATTATTTTGATAAAACAGGTCAGCCAGTAGATTTAATGATGATTGATGGATCTATTGTAGCTACACCGCAAACTGCGTTAAGCGACTTAGCTGTACTTGGGATTACTTCTAATAAGAAAGCTATCATTGGTGCACCTCAAGTTTCTATGAACCTTTCTGTAAATGGGACATCCTATCCTATTAATTCGGTTAATAGAAAAAGATTAGCAGATCATCTAGTTGTCTATACTAGAGACTTTGCTCCAACAACAAGCACTAACGAGCTTGGCACAGAAGTTCGTGTGAAAATCGACTCAGGTAAGCTAAACGGTGGTGAAACACTTGCTGGTACGGTTACCGAAGTGATATCTGGTGTTGGAAATGCTGCTTTAAATACGAATGAAATTATTTTGTCAGGTCATCATTTTGCTAGCGATTTCCTAAAGGGAATTAATGTAGGTGACCAAATTGAAATATCTACTAAATTTACTCCAGCCGAATGGAATGATGTTCGAGAGGCTGTAAGTGGAAGATATCATTTAGTAAAAAACGGAGTACTACAAACGATTAAAGTAGCAGGTGTTGCACCAAGAACAGCTGTTGGAGTTCGAAAAGATGGTAGTCTATTCACTGCTGTAATTGATGGAAGAACTACTCAAAGTAAGGGGCTTTCCTTACAAAATACTGCAAAGCTGATGAAAGATCTTGGAGCTAACTATGCGATGACCTTTGATGGTGGTGGTTCCTCTACGGTAGTAGTAAGAGAGCTTGGTAACACAAAAGTGACGGTAGCCAATACTCCTTCCGATGGATACGAGCGCTCGGTAGCCAACTCACTACTCTTTGTGAGTACGTATAAAACAGGTCCTGCGGTAACTATTTCTCCAGCATCTAACGTACTTGAAGTATTTCAAGGGGCGACCTATACGAATCTATCGGTTCCTGTAAAAGGGATTGACCAGTATATGAACCCAGTTGCAATTTCAGGAAATGGAAAAGTTACTTCTACTATATTGTCTACTGTAAATGGTAAGCAGGTTGTCAATGCAAAACCAGGGACTTATGCAGGAATGGTTACTTATGAAGGTAAGACTACTAATATACAGTTGAGAGTAACAAACACGATAGACAGTATTAAAGCATCTGAAAATTATTTGCAATTAGCGAAAGGGCAAGCCGTTCAGCTTTCCGTAAGTGGGATTAAAAATGGACAAGCAGTTTTAACGGATGCTAGTGCATTTACATTTAGTAGTACTGTAGGTACTGTTCAAGCGAATGGTAAGTACACAGCACCAAACAAAGATGGAATTGGAACGATTAATGTAAAATACGGAAATAAGTCTTTAACTATTCCTGTCATTGTAGGTGAGGTCGCACCCACTATTTTAGAGTCATTTAACAAGGGTATCTTTAACTATGAAGCTACTAGTGACAAAGCTAAAAGTGTTTCCGTGACGTCCGTTGCTAATGATAGAGATGGGTCAAAGGCTATCAAGTTAACCTATGATTTTAAAGACACGACTGGTACTTCAGGAGCTTATATTAATGCTAAAACGAACCTTACAATTAGCACACCGTTAAAGAAAATAGGAATGTGGGTTAAAGGTGACGGTAAAGGTAACTGGTTAAGATCTCAA
>NZ_JBAEAP010000227.1:0-11587 GCF_056205495.1 Psychrobacillus sp.
ATATCCTAACATATTGTGATATTGAATGACTTCTCCCGTAGCCTTGTTAATTTCAATACTAGCACCGCTACCACCGTTTCTATGGTTATACATATATTGAATACTGTAGACCGTCTGACCATTGTAGTTTTCAATCTCATCAATAGATTGAATGCTCAATTTAAGCTTGTCAGATTTATTTTCTAACAGCTTTTCAGCGGCTTTCTTCGCTTGTTCCATAGTGATCCCCTTCTGCTTTGCAGGTAGAGGCTTCTCTACAATCTTTTTAAGCTTTGCTTTGGATGGAAATTTATCCGTATATCCATTTGGAGTTAACCACTTACCTGTAGCAGCACTCAATCCAAGAAAATTACCTGTCGGTTGGTAAACTAGCTTAACCGTACGCTCTCCCGATTGATAGTCAATATTTACCTGATATTTAAGCTCTACCCCTAGATTCTCTTTTAATTTGTTTAATATATCTTTTTCTGACTTAATATTTTTTACTTCGTCGAACGTATTCTTTTCTTGTGTAGATGGATATTTATAAAAACTAGTAATTTGACCATTTCCAAGAACATTTATATCTACACGGTTGTCGGATATAGATATATCATTTTTAGTTTTAGTGAATGAAAAAGAGTAGTTAATTGGTTCTGTTAAAATCCTTGTTGGATAATAGTAATTATTATCGCTTTCGAGCTGATAGGAATCCTCCTTCAACAAGCTTTTCACAAAGTCTACGGCTAATTTTCTAGCTTCGTCCTTAGACACCTTTGCCGGGAATAAGGCATCTGATCCAATTGGTGGAGAATATGAAAAATGCTCGATATCTAAATTATCTCCAACAAACCCGACACTTCCATACACTCGTTTACCTTCTATTGTCTGCGTAAAGCTAAGACTATACCGGGATGTCTCATCCTCTGGAGTATAATAATTGCCACTACTCATCTGAAAATCACTGCTTTTTAATGAATCAAACTGCTTTGGAAAATACGAGCGAAACTTTTTAATTAAATCGTCCTTTGTATAAACAACGTTTGAAGCTGCTACCTGTACAAGCGGTTTACTAGTCTGATTCATCCCATTTGGAGCAGCGCTTACAGTAGTAGAAAATAACCCAACGGTCAATGCCGATGAAGTTAATATAATCCCAAGCTTATTTAATCTCACCTAAATAGTCCCCCATTTTATTTCTATATTTTCGTATCTATATCTTCCTATGCTTGTCTATAAATTTATCTATGGAATAGGTTGCTTGAACATAATCTGTTTCCTAACTCTCCTCCCTTTTAAACACAAACTTGTTTATATATATGCTCCGTAAAATTAGAATATTCCATTTTATTAAGTTTTTTTTGACTGGAGAGGTAAAAGAGTATTTAGAGTGGGATGACAGAGAACTATTTAGGAGAGTGTAGTGAAGTGAAAAAGGATTGTAGTAAATTATGTGAGGATTGTCGTAATCCATTGCTTGATTGTAGTAATCTAGCCAACGATTATCGTAATCCATTTGGATTGTAGTAATTCGTGGTGGCATTGTCGTAATCCATTTCTTGATTGTCGTAAAGTTTGAGTTGATTGTAGTAATCTAGCCAGGCATTGTAGGAGTCCGAGCTAACATGACTAAAACAAAAAAATGGCCGTGATTTTCATCACGACCACACACTTCTTCTAATTATGGATTAGTTGACCATAGTCCTGCAGATTTAAGCAGAATTCTTGGGTTCATTTTCAGCTGAGCTACCATAAAGTCAGCGATGTCTTCTGGTTGCATTACTTTTTCTGGATTTCCGTCTGTCAGGTTTAATTCGATTGCCATGTCTGTAGCAATAGTGCTTGGTGTTAATGTTACAACACGGATATTTTGCTTTCTTACTTCTAGCATTAGAGATTCACTCAGTGCGATTACCGCAGCTTTAGATGCACTATAAGCACTTGTAACTGGAGCTCCCTTTTGTCCTGCAGTAGAAGAGATATTAATAATGTCCCCTGCGTTTTTCTCGATCATGTCTGGTAGTACTGCTCTAGTTACGTAGTACACACCCATCACATTTACTTGAATGATATTAGCCCAGTCCTCTGGATCTACTTCAAGGAATTTACCGAATTTAGAGATTCCGGCATTGTTTACCAAGATTTCGATTGGACCAAGCTCCCCACGGATTTTTTCAACTGCACTGTTCACAGATTCCATGTTGGATACATCAGCAGCAGCTATGGAAACTTTAACACCATATGTTTTTAGCTCACTTGCAACTGCCTCTAAGTTTTCGATTGTTCTTCCTAAAAGTCCTAGGTTAATACCTTCTTTAGCAAAGGCTATAGCTGTTGCGCGACCAATGCCTCGACCTGCACCAGTGATTAATGCTGTTTTCCCTGTAATTGCTTGCATGCAAATCTCTCCTTATGTATAAGTTTTTCTCACACATTTAGAGTACCCTCATTTGGAGAAAAAATATATTATTTTGCTTTAAAGGACATTTGCTTTGCTGCAGGTTTTATTTCCTTCACGCTTTCAAGCACGGCAAAAATAATCCCCAGCATTAACTGGACGAATCCGAAGGTTCTCAAATCTTCATTTGGAAATCCCAAAAATGTAGTGATAACCATCACCATTCCTAATGTCATCATATATAGGCATATTACTATTGGCTTTACATTTAACTGAACTTGTTCGAGCTTCGTTAGCATAAAAATAACACCAACTATTAATACGATAGAGCCAAGGTATACTAGAGAAATATTCTTCTGAATGTAACTTCCAAATAATACAATGAGCCCTAAAAATGCTAAATAGTTCCCCGTCCGTTTGATGTTCAAAGGCTTTCTTACTCGTTTCGTTTTTCTCGAGCCAAGCACCAATGCACCTAGCAAAAATAAACCTATCCCATAGATCAATAAAAATGAGTTACCAGTCGAGCCTAGCTCATTAACTGTCAATGACATAAAAAGAGAACCAAACAACATAGATAATAATCCTAGAAAAAGTGCCATAATACCTCCTATATTATTTTTCCTAATTATCCCACAATAAGAAACTAAATGGTATTTTTTTATTTCTAATTAGTACGCCATAAATGTTATTTTTTTTTTAATAACTGTGTTTTAACCAATTCTATTTGACCTTTATGCGTGTATTGTTCTCCAAATAGTTAGGATATCCCTGCAGTATAAAAGTTACTGGATTATTCTTGGTTCCTTGCTCTAAAGTAAATACTTGAGAACTAGTCGTGTCAGAAATTCGATGAGATATAGCTAGCGGTACTTTAAGGCCATTTCTATCCTCGCCTGTAGTGAAAATTGTTTGATTAAAACCTAAATGCTTATCAAAATCTACCTTAAAACTAGACTCATCTATTATTTCTAGCTGCAAAGGATATTGTTTAGATATAGAAGCCACTTCTTTTTTATCAAAGTCTATAACGATCTCTCGCTCATCCCTTGGCATAGCCAAAATATCACCGATAATTAAATATAATTCTTCTGATTCCTGAAAATAATTGCTTTCTAAATAAATCGTTCTTTTTGTAGTATCAGCACTTCCAAAGCCACTAATGGATGTGGATCCACTTCCCCATACGTTTCCACTTTCATTCTGCAACTTTATAGAAGAAAAATCAAAAATAACCATATCATTTTGTGGATCCGTTTTTATATCAATCGCAGCATGCAAAGGAGATATTTTTACCTGTTCTACAGTAAATTTTTGTCCTTCTACTACTACCTCACGATTTAGCTTGTAATGCTTTGGCTTTGCAATTTTATTTTTTAACTCAAATGGTATGACAAATGTTAAATCCTCTTCTCCACGTATTGAAAACTTTAATGTAAAGGTTGGATTATTATAATCGATTGCGCCACTAGGGTCAGAAATCCTAATGGTGCTCTCCACTTTTTGGACCACTTCTTTTTGGGCATGCTCAGAAGTTACATAAGCAAGACCAAGCTCTTCCTCATTTTGGAGCAGGACTGTGTCTCCTAGATGATAACCATTTACGGTATTAGGAGACTCGAGGGTATAGGAAAGTAGCATACCAGTATCATCTGCTATCACCCCATCCAACGTAAAAGTAACATCATTTTCTTTTGCAGAAACACCGATTGCCTCAAAATAGTTGTTTCTGACACTATCTTCTACCCCTCTATCATATTCTACGATTGCTACAATAGCCCCCAAGCCCGGTACATCCTCAAAAATCTGGGCAAAGGCTGGAGAAATGCGTGTCATAAAGGCGAAGCCAAGGAAAAGCACAGCTATAGCTGAGAGGCTAAATACTATTTTAGACCTGCGCTGTTTTTTTCTTTGCGCTATTTTAATACCGTTTAATATGGTGCTTCCAGTAGCTGAACTAACCTGGATAGCTTCCATTTGTTCATTTACTAAATGCTTGATTTGTTTTACATTGGTCATTAAACATCGCCCCCTCTCTCTCCCATAAAAACACGAATTTTCTTTAGCGTATGATGTAATCTTGACTTAACTGTCCCCTCTGGAATTTGTAGCCTTCTTGCAATTTCGCTCACCTTTAAATCATTAAAGTATTTTAGATGAATGAGCTCTCGTTGTGCACTCGGCAACTCTCTAAGTGCAAGCATAAGATCCTGGTTAGAGGAATGATCTTCTTTTTCTACATCTTCATTTAATGAATATAAATTACCCTGTTTCTTCAATGTGTCCATACAATAATTTAACAGGATTCTCACTAGCCAAGTTTGAAAGAAGGACGGCTCCTTTACTTGGTGACGCTTGGTGTAAGCTCGAAACGTCACTTCCTGTAGAGCCTCCAACACATCATGTTCATTTTTTAAATATATAAAGGCAGTTTTATATAAAACATCACGATGTATTTGCATTAGCTGTAAGAAAGCATCGTCATCTCCTGTGATTGCTTTCCTAACTAGGTGCTCCATTTTTGTTCCCCCTCTTTTGTAACTGTTAGACGTTAATTTACATAAAAACGTTCAATGTAAATAAAAAATATTATTTAAATGGAAAATGACTACGTCTTACGTACTGAATTCTTCTATTTCTCTTTCACTCTCTTTTACTTGTATGTTAAGATAGTGACCGATTGAAAGAGAGAGGTATGTAACATGAAAAAATGGATTATGTATATTTTATCCTTAACCATCTTGCTAGGAGCATGCAGCAGTATAAATCAGTTAGTGGTGGAGGACGAAAATCCAAGCACTGAGCAAGAGAAAGCTGAGAAAGCTCCACAAAAAGAATTCTCTGAAGCTACGTCGAGCACTACTCATGACGTATCTAAGCTTAAAGAATTTCCATTGGTCAGCGTGATTGATGGGGATACGATTAAAATAAAATACAATGGTGCAAATGAAAACGTGCGTTTTTTATTGATAGACACTCCCGAAACTAACCATCCTAAGCTGGGGGAACAGCCTTTTGGACAGGATGCAAAGGATTTTACGAAACAATTACTGAAAGGACAGGATACAGTCTTTTTAGAGTTCGATGTTTCCTATAGGGATAAATATAACCGGCTTCTTGCCTATATCTATACTTCTGATGGAAAGAATCTGCAAGAAGAACTGTTAAAACAGGGTCTTGCCCGAGTTGCTTATATTTACGCACCTAACACTAAGCATGTAGACTGGTTTGAAGCCATTCAGAAAAAGCTCAACAGCAAGCAATCGGGATATGGTCAGTGGAGAATTATGTAACGAACAGTGGCTACAATAAAGATGCTGTTGAAGAAGTGAAAGCAGCTGATAAAACTAATGAGGAAAAGAAACCGAATGGTAATACTGATTGTACAATAAAAGGTAATATCAACTCTAAGGGCAAGAAAATCTATCATGTCCCTGGTCAGCAATATTATGAAATGACAGTTGCCGAAGAAATGTTTTGCAGCAAGGAAGAAGCTGAAGCAGCAGGGTTCCGAGCAACAAAAAGATAATAATATCTTCAGCTCCATCACCCGGTGATGGGGCTTTCTTTTTTTCTAACTTATTAAAAAGCCCTCACTCAACCTGCTCCAGTTAGAAAAATTTACAAAAACTTCTCAAAAAAATGTTAATAATACATTAAAAGAGGGTATCTAGTTACCACTAATATATTTTCTGAATAATATAATAACATAGCATTAGCTTTAATTCTTAATACTATATCTAATAAAAGGAGTGATTAAATGGAAAAAAAAATAAAAAAACCATCTTTACCCTATTCATTATTCATCCTCATATTAATGGTTGCGGTTATATCCACTGGATTAATACTATTGGAAGCTCCTATCCAAATTATGCTATTCACTGCGATCGTTGTTCTCATCCCTTTTGTTTTGCGCCTTGGCTATTCTTATGAAGAAATTGAAAAAGCAATGTTCGCTTCCATGCTTAAAGCCCTTAAGCCTTCCCTAATATTAATGGCAGTAGGAATATTAATTGGTACATGGATAGCATCTGGTACAGTTCCTACTTTAATCTATTATGGAATACAGTCCATTTCCCCGCAATTTTTCTTAGTAACTACCCTCTTGTTTTGTTCCGTAGTCTCTATGGCTACTGGTTCTTCTTGGGCAACTCTAGGAACTGCAGGTATAGCTATGATTGGTGTGGGACAAAGCTTAGATATTTCTCTAGCGATGACAGCTGGTGCAATAGTAAGTGGAGCTTACTTTGGGGATAAGCTTTCACCCTTATCAGATACAACAAATCTCGCTGCAGCAGTCGTTGGAATAGATGTATTTACCCATGTAAAGCATATGCTTTGGACAACCGTTCCCGCCTACGTTTTATCAGCCATTATATTTACCCTTATTGGTTTAAATACAGAAGTAACGGCTGTTAATTCAGCTGAAGTTAATAGCTTGACTGGATATTTAGCAGCAAACTTTAATTTAGGTATTGTCTCCATTATTCCAGCACTATTTCTCTTTGTACTACTAATTACAAAACAACCTGCTATCATCTCCGTATTTTTAGGAGGAGTCGCAGGTGCCCTTATCGCTATTTTTTACCAAGGTATAGATATGGCAAGTATTTTGGGAGTAGCTTATAATGGCTTTTTTGTGGAATCAAATATTGAAGCAATTGATTCCTTGCTACAGCGAGGGGGATTAGTAAGCATGCTGCCAATGGTAGCAATCTTTATTTTTGCCCTTGGCTTAGGGGGGTTATTGAACATCTCGGGAGTTCTAGTCACCATCATTGATTCTATAATAAGAATGATAAAAAGTAGAGGTTTACTCGTTTTTGTAACTATGATCATGTCCTATTTTACACTCGGTCTTGGGGGAAGCTTTTCATTTGCAGGTGTTATGACAGGTACATTCATGAAACCACTTTTTGAAAAGTTTAATTTACGGCCAGAAAACCTTTCCAGAGCTATGGAAGATACCGCAACACAGGGCTGTGCTTTACTACCTTGGACTGCAAGTGGCGTCTTTACTGCAGCTACACTAGGTGTACCGACATTGACTTATCTTCCATTCTGCTTTTTAGCATTGCTAACTCCAATTTTTACTTTTGTTTACGGACTCACTGGTTTTTCAATGAAAGAGAAAAATCTTCCTAATCGCTCGCCAAAAGAGGTTCCAACAACCTGATTAGCTTCATGCAACATCGTATGAATGCGAAAATCCACTCTTCTATATAGTAGAGTGGATTTTTGTATGCTATTACGAGGGACTGCCTCCTCGCTTTTTCCCATTTGCCTGTCGGGACAGACACAGGTGCTTGCGCTTTTCTTCTATGTCTAGCTTCAGCACCTTGCCCCTCGGGTCAAATGGGTAAAAGCTCCGGTGGCTGTGGGACTGCCTCCTCGCATTTTCCCATTTGCCTGTCGGGGCAGAAACAGGTGCTTGCGCTTTTCTAATTATCTAATGGTTTTTAGTGCTGTTGCCCATGGGATGACCTGATCTAGCATTTGATTTACTGAGTCAGCTTGAACGGCTGCTGGTTTGAAATCCGTGCCATTTTCAAAGTCAGTAAATAATGAAAGAGCCGGATGTACACGTACATCTGCTACTAATAATTCTCCTAAGATTCCTCTTAAATGTTCTGTTGCACGTGCTCCACCAACTGATCCGTAAGATACAATGCCAGCTGCTTTGTTATTCCACTCCACACGAAGATAGTCGAGCGCATTTTTTAGTGCTCCTGTAATTGAGTGATTATATTCTTGTACGATAAATACAAAGCCGTCACAATCAGCTACTCTTGCTGACCAGGCTGCAGCTCCTGAAGCATCGCCACCAGCTTCCCCTAATAGTGGTAGTTTAAATTCAGCAATATCAATAATTTCATATTGAGCATCTCCACGTTTGTCTGCTAATTCTTTTACCCAGTTACCTACTTGTGGACTTAAACGACCTTCACGAGTTGACCCTAAAATAATTCCTATTTTTAACATATCTTTTCCTCCTACCTTTGCTCTTATTTATTTTGTATAAACATTTTAAATACAAAACTTGCTCTTTCAGGTAAAGCTATATAAACTAAACGACTTACCTCAGTTCAATATATCTCTAATTCGAGGTAATAATATCACATTAAAACGTAGAAAGCTAATAATTAGATTCAAAATTTTCCGATTTTTGTATTTTACGTTTGGTTTAGGTGTTAAAATGTATATAACTAAATTTTCTAATCATAAAGGGCTGTTTAAAATGGTTAACTATTCTATTTTAGAAAAAATACTCTTCCCTTCTATTCGTTTGGATGAAAAAAAGCTAGAAGATAAACTTGATGCTAAAACTGTT
Organism: Psychrobacillus sp.; assembly: GCF_056205495.1. NCBI lineage: Bacteria > Bacillati > Bacillota > Bacilli > Caryophanales > Bacillaceae > Psychrobacillus > Psychrobacillus sp. The sequence continues at coordinate 8,709 of NZ_JBAEAP010000227.1, forward strand.
CTTATTACTGGAGCTAGCTCTGGAATAGGTAGAGAGCTTGCGTTTGTTTTAAAGAATATAAACGTACACCTTGTATTGGTAGCAAGACGCGAAAAAGAACTATTGATAATAAAAGAAGAAATAGAATCCTACAAAGCTAAGGTAAGCATTATTTCGGCAGATATGAGAGAAGATAAAGATATGGAAAAATTACTAAGCTTTTTGCATCAGCTCCCCAATGGACTAGATATTGTGGTTAGTAATGCAGGCTTGTCCATTAATCGTTCGATCGACAAGTCATTAAATCGTTATCATGATTTCACTAGGACGATGGCTATTAATTACTTCGCTCCCGTTCAACTGCTATTGTCCACCATACCTTTAATAGAAAAAAATAAAGGGCATATTGTAAATGTGTCGACAGTTAATGCCTTGCTTCTTCCTATACCTTTCTGGGCCGCTTATCAGGCGTCTAAATCTGCATTTGATACATGGTTCCGCTCTGTGTCTTCCGAAATAAATGGAAAGGGTATTTTAACTACCACAGTATACCTACCATTAGTTAGGACTCCAATGATTGAGCCTACCCTTGCCTATCGTAATACACCTGCCATGAGTCCTTTACATGTTGCAAAGATTATAGCAAATTCCCTGTATACAAAAAGAAAAACTTTTCAACCTTGGTGGCTGATTTTCGGTCAAATAGGTTCATTAGTTGGCCGAAGAGGGTGGGATTATGTATTGCCTAAAATCCTTCAGAAAAGAGGGCTTAACAAATGATTATTTCCTTATTGCAAGTAATATGGAAGATAGGGCTCCTCTCTCCTTCTGGCTTGTTTCGTTTAGTCTTTACGATTTATAAAGAAGGTATTAACTTAATGGTTTTAGTACGGCTTGCGGAGAAAAGATTTAGCAATCAAATAGCCATAGTAACCGACACCGAAAGTATTACATATAGCCATTTAGCAAGAAATTGTGAGGTTGCTTCTGTTTACTTAAAAGACATCCGGCATTTAAGTTCAGGTAAAAATGTAGCTATTTTAAGCAAAAATCATCATCATTTTGTTCATTCTATTTTTGCTGCTTCCCGCTTAGGAACTAATGTTTATTTGATGAATCCAACGATGAGTACCATTCAATTTAAGCAATTAGTAGACACCTATCATTTCGATTTATACATATATGATGAAGAAGCCATATCACTATTAAAAGAGCTTCAAATACTCCACTTGGCAATTGAAAGTAGTTACATTAACCATTTCATACGTGAAGATATCAGACTAAAAGCTACATCGATGAAAAGATCGTCAAAAGGTAAGCTCATATTGCTAACAGGCGGGACAACTGGGACACCTAAAAAAGCAGTCCATAAACCTTCTTTACTCAACTACTTACATCCCTTTTTAACAGTGTTAGAAAGATTGAGGCTAATGCAATATCGTACGGCGTATATTGCAACGCCTCTCTATCATGGGTATGGTATCGCAATTTTGCTTACCTTTATCGCTCTAGGGAAAAAAGTAATCATTTCAGAGTACTTTCAAGCAGAAAAGGCTAGTCAAATCATTAGAAGACATAAAGTCGAAATAATAACAGTTGTACCTCTTATGATTCATAAATTGTTTAAGCATAAACCTGATTATTTAACCTCTCTACAATGTATTGCTTCAGGGGGAGCACACCTTAATGCCAAGCTAGTAGAAGAGGTCAACAATAAGCTAGGACCCATTCTCTACAACCTTTATGGCACTTCCGAAGCTGGTCTAAATACGATTGCTACACCGAAAGACTTGCTATACTCTCCTGACACAATTGGGCGATTAGTTAAAGGGGGGAAACTAGAAGTGATTGGGAATGGGACTCAACTAAAAGAAGGACAGATTGGACAGCTATGTACAAAGAATAGATGGTCTATAAAAAACAAAGAAGCTTCCTGGATTGAGACTGGAGATATGGGATATAGGGATACAAACGGATATTACTACTTGTGTGGGAGAACAGACGATCTTATAGTTTCTGCAGGGGTCAACATATACCCTAAAGAAGTAGAACAAGTATTAATACATCATCCTTTGATAAAAGAAGTGGCCATTTTAGGCATAGCTGACGAACAATATGGTCAAAGGCTAATAGCATACGTTGAACTGAACAACGAAGGCGAACAATTAACTGAGATAACTTTATTAGAGTGGCTTAGCTTAAGAATTCCACGTATTCATCTTCCAAAGGATATAATCTTTGTTGACCAATTACCTTATACCACTTTAGGAAAGCTAGATCGAAAACAATTAGCAGCTTGCCGTTGAAGTAACTCTGTTAGATAACTCGAATACTTCTTTCCAGAATAGAATAACTAACAAAAAAACCCCCCTTAGAAAAGAGGGTTTTTTTGTTAATCTCCATAATCGGCAGCGACATCTGCTGTAGTACGTTTATTTTTATAAAATACATTTCCATCCAAATATTTGTGGAAGAACCATTCGCCTGCTCCAATAATTACTGCTGCTATTAGTGTACCAAGAGCAAGGTTTCCGTCGGCGTCTACTAAAGCAATTTGCATAAACCAAATGGTTAAAAAGGCTAATATAATATCTCCACCTGTTGCTATCATGTTTCTTACATTTTGGCTGGAGCGATTTGCCGCAAGTCGGAACAATAGGAAGTCTCCTAAAATGTAAGCTAAAACAGTCAACACTAAGCTAGTCCATATAGAATCTAGGAATGGGACATCAAATATTAATGTCAAAACAACTAAAAGGACTACTGTTATCATAAGAAATTTTATAAGAAGTGCTTTTAAATGCTTCATTTGTTTGTCCTCCTTTTTGTATTTGTTCTATTTAAAATGTTCCCTTATTCTTTCCAATTAAACACAATGATTTTAAAATATAAATCTAATA
>NZ_JBAEAP010000228.1:0-2232 GCF_056205495.1 Psychrobacillus sp.
GTTTAAGTTTAAGCCATGAGAAAATTGAAGTCATCATTAAAGGAAAAACAGGTAGCCCAATACTAATCGTTTCTGGGATGGCATCCTCATTCGATGAGTGGTATGAGTTAACAGAAGCACTAAGTAAATCAAATCTTGTCATTATGTTTCATAGACCAGGTCTTGGAGAAAGTGAATTGTGTGGAAAAGAGCGCAGTACACAAAAGGTGGTTAATGAAATGTTGGAGATTATTAACAAACTTCATATAACTGAACCTGTTACCTTGGTTGGACATTCTTACGGGGGATTATGTGTTCAGCATTTTATGAAGCTGTATCCTGAAAAGATTCTAGGGGTAGTCTTAGTGGATTCTACTTCTGTAGATTTTGGAGTATTGGATGACTTAAATTTACCTGTCATGAATGAAGACACTACAGATGATGCTTGGCTTCAAAAGTGTTTATCTTATAGCACTATGAAGACAAATGAAATCAAGTCATTGATAGAACCAATTATTCTGACTAAAAAAGAACTTAGCTTTCCTCCAGAAATACAAAAAAGGTTATTGGAATTTCCATTAAACCCAACTCTTTATAAGGCGATGTATTTGGAAATTAGCAACTGGAAGCACGATGCTCAAGAAATTAAAAATATCGAGGTCTGTCCAGACCTACCTTTAATAGTAATTGGCAGAGATAAAGAACATTGTGTATCGATAGGGATACGGGAAGGATTACCGGAAACAGAGATAACTTTGTTAGAAGATAAGTGGGAGCAACTGATTAAGGAACAAATTTATTTAACTAAAAAGAGTAATTTGATTTTTGCTAAAGGTTCTGATCACTCCATCCATTTAGATCGACCAGATATTATAATAAATTCTGTTAAAAAGATAGAAGCGGAGATTAGAAGTAAAGGGGGAATATATGAGCAAACTAAGTAGAGATGCAAAAGTAATATTCCTTGATGCAGGCGGAGTCCTATTTGATACTTTTGTAAAAGGGGAGCAAAGAATTATTAATTTACTGTTGGAAAGGGGATATGCACGCTCTGAAGTTGTAGCTGCCATACATATTGCAAATGAAACTCAAAAGCAATTTATCACTACTTGGGAGGAAGAGAAACAATATTATGAGCGTTATTATGGAGCCATTGCTAAGTATTTGAGAAATAAAGAAGTGGCCAAAGAATTATTTCTTTTTACACATTACGCAGTAAACTGTGAATTGTTCGTAGAGGTTAAACAGGTATTAGAGAATTTAAGTAAAAAATATAGATTAGCTGTTATATCTAATGCAATGCCAAGTATGGACTTGGTTTTTGATCGTTTAGGAATACGTTCCTATTTTGAAGCTATTATTTTATCTTCCTCCGTTCAGTTAGAGAAACCAAATACAGCTATTTATGAACTTGCGTTAAAGAAGCTATCAGTTTGTAAAGAGGAAAGTGTATTTATTGACGATAAAAAAGAAAATATATACGGAGCCGAGCAAGCTGGTATAAAAAGTCTTTATCTTAATAGAAGCAAACAAGACTTATAAATGTTATTAAAGGAGTATCATATTTTGTTTTAACATGAGGCAAATTATGAAAAAAAATTGGGAGTAGTTTTTTAAAACACTCCCAATCTCTTAAAAAAATTATTAATTTTCTACAACTGTTTTTTCAGGAAATAGTTTTCCAAACAAAGAAACAGCAGAGAGGGTCAAACCAATTATAATGAACCCGGTGATTAAGTTCGTTGTGTTTAAACCATAATGAGCAAATGCTGATGATAAAATGTAACTGATCACAAAACTCAGAAGGACTACAAAAATAATACTTGTACTTTTACCCATTTTGATAAATTCACCTCGCTTTCTAATAAGGGATACGTTAGAAAGAGAAGGAATGTTTCAATTATTTGGATAATAATGCTTGCGAGCACCCTCTTAAGGACTCGGCAAGACTTGAAGTATTATGCGCAACACTTTCTGAATTAGTGCAACATTTAACTCATTTCTCGCAATACTTTCTGAATTAGTGCAACACTTAACTCATTTCCCGCAACACTTTGTAGTAAAAGTGCAACACTTTCCGTATATGCAACACTTCATGTAATTAGCGCAACACTTGAAGCAATAATCGCAACACTTTCTGAATTAGTGCAACACTTCATTCATTACCCGCAACACTTTGGAGTAAAAGTGCAACATTTTCCGTAAGTGCAACACTTCATGTAATTAGCGCAACACTTGAAGCAATAATCGCAA